>CANKQN010000009.1 GCA_947485035.1 Rickettsiales bacterium
TGTGCCGCCAACGTGAATAACATTTTTCAGATTTTTATGAGGATTGCCCAAATATCCCAAAATTTGTTTCATAAGTGCGATAGATTCTGGGTGGGCGTATCCCACATGAATTGGCCAGTGTGGCAATTTAACTTCTGTGAACACTTGCAAAATAAACTTGACATTTCTTCAAATGCACACAAATTTAATATTACAATACTTTTTTTGATGCAAACTAGTTATGAAAATATATTTCAACGGCACTTTCTGCGAAAGTTACGAAGCAAAAGTTTCAATAATGGACAGAGGTTACATTTTTGGCGATGGCATTTACGAAGCATTCTTGGTAAAAAATGGTAAGTTTATCGATTTTGAACCACACATTAAACGCATGAAGCGTTCACTTGATATTATGAATATGACATTTCCCGAAATTGATAAACTTCAATCAATTTCAACAGATCTTCTTAAGCTAAATTCAATGCAAACTGCCTTGATGTATGTTCAGGTTACAAGGGGAGATTTTCCAACTCGTGAACATGGAATGCCACAGTCTTCAACGCCTTCCGTTGTTGTGATTGCGTATCCTGAAAAAGAGCAAAAAAAAGAGTGGATTGAAAATGGAATTTCGTGCATGCTTGCACAGGATATTCGCTGGACAAGAAGAGATATTAAGTCTCTCAATCTTCTTGGCAACATTATGTTAAAGCAAAAATCGGCAGATTGCGGTTTTGACGATGTAATATTTTTTGAAAAAGATAGTCTTTTTGTGACGGAAGCAAGTTCGGCAAATGTTATGATTATCAAAGACGGCAAGCTTTTGACTCACCCCGCAAATAACTATATTCTTAACGGAATTACCAAAAATAGAGTAATTCAGCTGGCGAAGTCTCTTGGTATTGAAACAATTGAAAAAGAGTTCATTGTTGACGACCTTTTCGCCGCATCTTCCATTCTTTTGACAAGTTCCGGTTACAGAATTCGTCTTTGTACAAGCGTTGATGGCACTCAAATTAACGATGGCAAAGTTTGCAAACTTGGCAGACTTCTGTTTAATGGCATGGAGAAATGGATAAACGACTAATTCACCAAATTGGCAAGGTTTTTTGCGTTATATGCTTTAATGTTTCAGCATTTGCGGAAGGTGAAATTGCATACAACCCCCAAACTGGCGTTGATGAACAAAAACCTTACGAACCTCAATATTCACGCCGTTCAAATTATAGAAAAAAACCAAACATAGAAATTAACACAAACTTCACATTTTCAAAAATTGATTACAATGTTGTAACTGCTGCGAATTCCGTTTTGAAATGGAGAGACTCTTCCGGCTTTGGTCTTGATTTGTCCCTTGCAAAAGTTACCGATTATGGCAATAAATTCATTGCGTCGTATAAAAACACAAGCCTTTCTGGCGGAGTAATGAGCGATTATGACATGAAAAACATGTATCCCATTGCTGGCGTTTTCAGCGAAACAACGAAAATGACAGGAACTTCAAAGAACTACTCCCTCGCTTATGAATCGGCTCACCACACAGCAAATGCGAGCGATATTTCATGGCTTTTGGGTTACGAGTATCGCACTTTGCACTTCAACCCAAGTGATGTGTATCAAATTGCATACGATTCCACCGCAACGAACGATTATGGCGGAAGTCAAGTTTCATACAATTCGGGGCAGTCTCAAAGCACAAAAGTTTCAATGCACGGTGTTAAACTTGGAACTTCATACAAGGCAAAACTCTCCGACACAAACAATTTGATATTTTCCACAGAAGCCTTCATTCCAATCTCATTCATAAGCCAGCAATACAACTGGGGCTATGGAAATTCAAGCGGGTGGGATTCGCAAATGAAAAATATTGGAATTGCAGGATATGGACTTGGTGGAAAAATTCAAAATCAAGTCGCACTTTCTTCAAGTGTGTGGCTGAATCTTTACACATTCGCCGAAATTACAAGCATTGCAAGTTCAAAAATGACTAATCGCATTGCAAATATTTCGCAAAGCAACGGAAAAACGAATGATATTAAGTTTTATCGCTTTGGAATTGGCACCGGCTTGACATTTCACTAAATCCGCTTGAAATGCTGTTCGAGCGGATTGATTTTCTTTGCTACTACGATGAACTTGTATCCGTTGAGTAAAATATTGTTCACTGGCGAGCGTTTATAGAAATACACTTCAACAAGCATGAGTGATATAAACAAAATGAGCACCCAAAATATTGCAACTATTCCCACAACGATGCGACTTTTCACCTTGAAAAATGGTAAATATTGCGGCACAACAACGCCAATCGCAAACCAGTATGCGATCAACATTAGGATAAAAATTGCAGGAATGCAGTATATATCAACATATTTTGCCATTGAGAAAATGGTATATACCGCGTAGGCAAACAGATAGCAAAAACAGGAAACAACGAAAGTATTGAGGAATTTTAGAATTTTCATCACACAAAAAAACTTTCACCACAACCACACGACCCCTTCGAATTAGGATTTTCAAACACAAAGCCAGCCTTCAGCAGGTCATTTTTGTATTCCATTTTTGTACCAATTAGGTACAGTGCAATTTTTGGATTTATGAACATATCAAACTCGTCAAAGCGAATAAGTTCATATCCGTCAAACAAATTAACATCTTTTTTGGCATATTCAATTTTATAAGCAAGCCCCGCACACCCTTTTTGGTTAAGGTTTATCAGAATACCCAAAATGTTCTCCTCCGAATTTTTTTTTGCCGCTAAAAGCTCAATCACTTTTTCTTTTGCATTCTGCGAAAGCTGAATGTAGTCAACCATTTTTAATTTCAGATTGTGAAGCTCAATTCGTTGCATATTTGCTTTCAAGTTGCTTTATTACACCAAAGGTTGATTGATTTTGTCAAGCAAAAACTTCAAAACTGCCATCAACATTGCACAGAAATTCTGTCATTCTCTCTTGGCAATCCTGCACGATTGCAATTTCCGTGTGGCGAATAATTATTTTATGAGAATTGCCATCTTCACGCATAATGTGATGTTCGCACCCGTTTTCGCTCGCGATTTCCTCAATTTTTTGGGCGAATTTTTCAAACGGCACTTTCACGACTATCTGCCTTGTGAAAAAGTGATGTCCCAACATTAAGCTGCCGTGGATAATTTCCAAAATTTCGTCCATACACTGCAACGATTCATCGCAACACACAAGATTCGCAAAACGAAAACCAAAGTGATAACTACTTTTTTTGTGCAAAAGTTCCGCTCGTCGTGGAAGGTAAATTTCTTTAAGCGTGCTTTCGAATTTTTCAGAGAAATTATCAACAGATGTTGTGTAAATCTCCATTGCTTCTTGGGAAATATTCAATGGCACACTAAAAAGTTCCGCAACAATTTTGGCAAGTTGGTAATTATTCCAAGCGTTAAACGCACCAGATATTATTACAACACTAAACTTGCGAGACAGCTCATCAATAGCTTTTGAAATGCGTAAATCGTCCTCATCAATGAAACGAATTTCAGAAATCCTTCTTCCAACATCACTTAAGCGACTATTCAAGAGAAGAATTTTGCGATGAAAATCAGGAATATCAAAAATTGTGGGAGATATCGCAAGAAGTGCAACATCGGTAGTTCTGAAAATATGCGATAACATTATGCGGATTGCTCACGAAGCTTTATTATGTCTATGATTCTGCGCTCAAAAGGAATGAGGAAAAGCGCTGAAACTGCAATTGATGACAGCGTTCCAACGCAAATGCCAAAAATAACGATTGCACAAAAATTTTGTATATCGCCAGTTGTGAAAAAAATTACCGGCAGAATTGCGAGAATTGTCGTCAAAGATGTGCCAATCGTTCTTGGTAGAGTTGAGTTTACGGCTTGATTGAGACGCTCTTTAAAATTGCATTTTGCACCTAAGCTTGCACGGATTTTGTCGTAGATGATCACGGTGTCGTTGACTGAGTATCCAACTATTGTTAAAAGTGCGGCGATTGTTGAAATACCAAATTCAATGTGCATAATTTTAATGAATGCAATTGAAAGAATGAGGTCGTGGACAATTGTTGTGATTGCACCGAGGCTATAGTATGCGTTGAATCTTATCAAAATATAACAAAAAACCGCCAAAACGGAAAATATTATTGAGTAAACTGATTTTTTTATCAGCGATGATGTCATTGAAGGTGCCACGATTGAGCTTGAATCTATGCGACAAATTTGCGCAATTTCATCAAAAACAGATTTGAAGTTTTGCGAGTTCGTGGTTTTTACTATATATTTTTCGCCGGAAACTTTCAAAAGCGAGGCATTAATATCGCCAGCGTATTGTTGTAATTTTTGGATATTTTCATCATGAACTGAAACTTCAAAAACCGCGCCACCAGTAAATTCGATTGATTTATTTAGTTGAAAGGAAAATATTGAGATAACCGCAAACACAAAGGAAATTATGGTTGCGGCAAGTATTGGAATTCTTTTGGATATAATATCAAAAGTTTTCATAGATTTATTTTACCGGAACTTTCAAAGAAGAAAGAAGCTCGACGGTTTGTTCAACGCTTTTTGAGTTTTTTATGTGAAATGTGATAGAAAAACCAAAAGGTCTTGAAATCATTCCGTAGTCAACCTCGTGGAAAACCGTTACATCGCGTATACCAATGTTAAAGTTGAAAGCGTCATCGACGGCTTTTTTGCTGTAACCCTTGAAATCTTTAATCCTTGGAAGGTTAATATAGACGAGTCTATCGATGAAATTATACATATTTTCACGACGAAGAGTTACTTTGAAACCAGAGTTCATACCTTCACGAACCTTAAACGCAGCAACAGATTTTTTCGCTTTAAGAGTAACACACTCTTGACCGCAGATTAACCTGAAGACATTTTTCACTGAAGCAAAGTAGTTTTTATCTTGAGCATCAGCACCAAGGGATGTTGAAATTACGATTTTGCTAATTGTAGGAATTTCCATTACATTTTTGATTTCAAACTTCTCTTGAAGGTGAGATCTGATATTTTTTTCGTAACTTTCCTTTGATAGAACAATATTTGCGGACATCTTCGCTAAATTTAATTAATTTCTTTATTCGTCTTTTTCAGAACTCTCACTTTTTTTCCTTCGTTAACTTTGAATCCAACTCTTGAAGGTTTTCCTTCTTCTGTTGCCAAAGATACATTTGAAATGTGAATTGGAAGGTCAACAATTGAATAGTTTTCGCTATTTTCTTGTGTGATTTTTTTAGCTCTTTTTCTTGTTTGGTAACCATCAAGCGTAACACGGTCGTTATCAATTGTTTTGATAGTGTAAGTTTTACCTTTGTAAAGCTTACTTCCTGTTAGAAGAATAACTTTGTCACCGACTTTATATTTTTTTGAGATTCTATTGTGTAACATATATATATTTTATAAAACTTCGGGTGCAAGTGATGCAATTTTTAGGAATCTTGATCTAACCTCACGAGCGATAGGACCAAAAACACGAGTAGCAATTGGTTCGTCTTTTTTATCAATCAATACAACTGAATTTGAGTTGAAAGAAACTATTGAACCGTCTGCTCTTTTGATGTTTTGCTTTGTGCGAACAATTACTGCACGGCACACTTCAGATTTTTTCACTTTCCCATTTGGAATAGCACTTTTAACGGCAACAGTGATAATTTCACCAACATTTGCCCATCTTGTAACAGAACCACCATGAACATGAATACATTCAACGGTTTTTGCACCGGAGTTATCGGCAACAGTTAAGCGAGTACCTAATATTATCATAAATTTTTATACTAAAACAGTTTTTATAATCCACTTTTTTGATTTAGAAATCGGCTTTGATTCCTCAATTTCAACCTTTTGACCAGCTTCAACCTTTTGACCAGCTTCAACATGTGCCATATACTTTGTTGTTAGGCGAATAATTTTCTTATAAAGAGGATGCGCCTTAACCTTTACAACAGTCACGGAAACGGTTTCTGGGCTAATCACCTTTTCAACGGCACCAACTAATACTCTTTTTGGCATATCAATAAACAATTTAATCTTTCAGCGTGTAAATTCACAAAAAATAAATGTCAAGTATTTTTATCTTGATTTTCAAAAAATAATAAAATCAATCTTGAAAGCAGTCGTGTTGTTGACGCAAAAATGCAAGCACCCGTAGTTCAACTGGATAGAATATTGCCCTCCGAAGGCAAAGGTTGTGGGTTCGAACCCCGCCGGGTGCACCAAGGTTTAATTTGGTGCAATGGCAAAAATTCAAGCGATAGCAAATGGTGTTATTTTGAACACTGAACTTGATATGTTCTTGGTGTGTATAGGCTGAATGTTAAACCTGCTGCAAGTCCATTCAAGAATGTTTGCTTTGTTCCAACCATGTCCACTCCACCTTTGCACATTTTTGTGGCATCGTGGGTTGTGAATGAAACAAGACCATAGATAAATTGATGCTCCCAGCCTTCGTATGTTGGATTTGTTGGCATTGTTGTGTAGTTTGCGTCTTTGCTCACAACAAAAGATTGCTTCTGACAAGCGAACGTTGAAAGGGCGATAATTGAAATTAATGCGATTTTTTTAATCATGTGATATATATAAATTAACTTGCAGATTGCGTGTTTTAAAAAATGGATTATGTCAAGAAAAAATATTTGACAATTCTATTTTCATAAGCAAAAGGTTGTATATAATTTAGTTACTGAAAATGAAAAAATATAAAGTTGCCGTTGTTGGTGCAAGTGGAAATGTTGGAAGAGAAATGATTAATGTTTTGAAGGATCGCAACTTCCCCGTGAGTGAATTGGTATGCTTGGCTTCGAAACGCTCCGCAGGACAAAAAATTCGTTTTCAAGGTGTTGATGTCATCGTTCAAGACTTAGCAGAATTTGACTTCACAGGAACGGATATCGCTTTATTTTCCCCCGGTGGTGAAGTTTCCAAACAATATGCTCCAATTGCCGCTTCACAAGGTTGCATTGTTATTGATAACACATCGCAGTTCAGAATGCAAGAAGGAATTCCGCTTGTTGTTCCCGAAGTGAACCCCGAGGCGGTTGATGGCTATAAAAAACACGGAATTATTGCGAACCCGAACTGTTCAACTGCACAAATGCTTGTGCCACTTGCTCCACTTCATAAACTTTTCAAAATTAAACGCATTGTTGTTTCAACTTATCAATCCGTTTCAGGAGCAGGCAAAGAAGGAATGGACGAACTTTACAACCAAGCAAAATCAGTTTTTGAACCACTGAAACACATCAATGTTGCACCGCAAAAATTCACAAAAGAAATCGCTTTCAATTGCATTCCTCATATTGATTCCTTCATGGCAGACGGAAACACAAAAGAAGAATGGAAAATGATTGTTGAAACGAAGAAGATTATGTCTCCGGATATTGAAGTTTCCGCAACTTGCGTTCGTGTTCCTGTTTTTGTTGGTCATGCGGAAAGCGTTAATGTTGAGTTTGAAAACGAACTTCCTGAAGATGAAGATGTTATGGAAATTCTTCGCGAATCTGACGGCGTTTCAGTTCTTGACCGAAGAGAAAATGGAGGATATGCAACAAACAAAGACTGCGTAAAGGAATTTCCTGTTTATGTTTCAAGAATCAGAAGGGATTATTCCCGCCCGAATTGCTTGAATATGTGGATTGTTGCGGATAACATTTATGGCAAAGGTGCGGCACTAAATTCCGTTCAAATTGCTGAATTATTGATTTCAAGAGGGCATATTTAAAGAATTATTGGAAAAAATTCTAACCGAATTTCCATCAAAATCTTTTTGAGACTTTAATTCAAGGTTTATTGATGGAATTTGGTTTAATTCAAGGGTTTCAACTGCGTTTTTTGAATCTCCACCAAGAAAAATTGGCGATTGCACCAGAATGAGTTCGTCAAAAATATCCGCCTTTAAAAATTGCGTAATTAAATTTGCCCCACCTTCAACAAGCAGCCTTTGAATACCATTTTCTTTAATTTGACGCAAAATTTCCTCAACACTTCCATAAACATTGATATATTCACGAAATTCCGGCGTGAAATTGATGTTGTTAGAAGCGACAAATTTTTTTGGACTAAACATTTCCAAGCCTTCAATTCGGCAGTCAAGCTTTGGGAAGTCTGTGCGAACGGTGTTTGCACCAACCAAAATTCCATCAAATTTTGAGCGAAGAAAATTCGTATATCTTCTTGAATTTTGACTTGTTATCCATTTTGATTTACCATTTGCAAGTGCGATTTTGCCGTCTATCGATGAAGCAATTTTTAGGCAAACGAATGGTCGGTTTTGAGTTTTAAACACGACATAGCTTTCGTGGAGTTTTTGGACGGGATTAGTTGGAAGATGTTGAACTTCAACCCCTTTTTCACGTAAAAATTTCACGCCACTGCCGTTGACTCTTGGGTCCGGGTCGTACATTCCAAACAAAACTTTTCCAATTTTTGCCTCAATAATTGCATTGACACAAGGCGGAGTTTTTCCATAGTGCGAACAAGGTTCAAGCGTAACAAACAGGGTTGAGTTTTCCAATTTTATTCCAAGTTTTTTCGCACTTTCAATCGCATTCACCTCTGCATGTGGTATTCCGCCCAAACCCGTAACGCCAGTTGCTACAAGACCTTCCTGAACAATTACCGCCCCAACTGAAGGATTAATTCCCGTTCTTCCAAGGTTTTGCATCGCAATTTGTGCCGCAATTTGCATGTATTCTTCACTCATTTTGCGTTTGAAAATTTGCAAGGGAAATGTTGTCTATCAGGCGAACTCTATCAATTGTGCCTGCAAAAAACAGACGATATTCCGAAAAATCTCCCCCTTGATACAAGGATAAGTCCGCAGACGAGCGAACTTCCAAATAGTCAATTTCATCAAGAAAATTGAGTGATTTTTTTGCCTCAAAAAATGCGTTTTCAATTCCATTAATTTTAACATTTTGGGCAAAATCAAACAAAATTCCATTGATTTTCTCCGGAATTTTAAGGCTAGCAAAGTATCCGTTTCTAGAAGAAAGTGCAAGACCGTTTTCGTTGCGAATTATTGGCGAAGAAATGACATCAACTGGCAAACCTATCGATTCAACCATCGATTTCACAACCAAAAATTGCTGGAAATCCTTTTCGCCAAGAATCAAAAACTGTGGTTGAACTTGAATGAGAAGCTTTAAAACGACTGTCATGACTCCGTTGAAAAAGTGCGGGCGAGATATTCCACACAAGCACTTTGTTAAATGCGGTATATCAAAATTGAGAGTCGATTTCGTGGGGTAGATATCTTTTACCGATGGTATATAAACGGCAGAAACCCCAGCTTTTTCAAGTTTTTGAAGGTCTTTTTCTAGTGTTTTAGGATAAGTTGCAAAGTCCTCATTTGCGGAAAACTGCGTTGGGTTCACAAAAATTGAGCAAACGACCGTTTGTGAAAGCCCTTTTGCCGTTTCAACAAGGCTAATATGTCCTTCGTGAAGGTTTCCCATTGTTGGAACGAAGGAGATTTGTTCGCGATTAGATTGCAAAAACTCCTTTAATTGAGTGTGATTTTCGAATATTTTCATAATTTCAACACAAGACTTGTGGATAGTTTTGATATTTGATTTTTACTTTCAAGCGTATTGTAGCGACTCAAAGTTTTTTCGATATCATAAAACACAGCGATGGAAATATTCTTTGAGAGAGACTTTTCAAAACCGATATAAATTTGTTCAATATTAGTGTTATACGATGCAATGAGCGCGTATTCAATTTTGAGGTTCGTTTCGGTTGCGAAATCAAAAATTTGATAGTCCGCCAGAAATTCTTTAAGCAGCGGCGGAATAATATTTTTCACGGTATTGTTATAAACAAACGAAGGACGCGCGATATATGAGCCAATATTATGCTTTTCCTTTGCAAAAAAAACATCAGCATTACGCACACCCGCCGAAAAACCAACAGTGTATATTTTTGAATTTGAAAGCCCGAAACCTGCTGTTATCAACTGGTCTTTCAAGCTGTTGCTTGTTGTTGTATTATCGGTGAAGTCGTAAAGTCTTGCATAAGCAACGCCGGTGATGATACGCGGTTCTTTTTCACTGCCAAACTTGTGCAATTCTTTCAGAGTTGTTGTTCGAAAAAGCGTGCTTCCGTTGCTTGCCACAGTTTGACCATTCGCCGAAGTTGATGCACTTGTTACATCAAAGCGAGATGTGTGGTCTATGTTTGCATTTTTCAAAACTCCTTCAACAAAAAATAAACTTTGTTTTTGAGCAAGGTTATTAGTTATGTTATACCCAATTTTCAAACTTTTTGCTTTTATGGAATCTTTTTCAAGAACTTTAGGTATTTCATTATAAGGACCCGCAAACACAACCGTGGAAGCAAGAAATGTTATAATTATGGCAATAAGGGGAATCATAATTTTGCAAAATACTCCTCAATAAGGTTTGCTGTGTGGGTTTTGGTATCGAATATTGGTCTGCTAAATGGCGGAGTTACCTCCGTTGAAAGGTTTATTAAATCTTCAAAAACGGCAACATGTCCTTTGCAATGCGTTCCGGCACCAATACCAATTGTTAAAGCATTGGGGAAATTGTTTGCAATTGTTTGCGAAACATCATCGGAGACATTCTCTAAAACAATGGCAAATGCACCAGCATTCACAACGCAAGAAAAATCTTCAATAATTTTCTGATTGAAATCAATTTTTTTATAACTTCCAATTGTGTGAATTTTTTGTGGCATAAGACCGATATGCGCAACAACGGGAATTCCACGCTCCACAAGAAAACGAATTGTTTCAGCAATCTCACTCCCGCCTTCAAGTTTAACTGCCCCAGCCGATGTTTGTGCAATAACCTTACTTGCAGATTCAAACGCCTGCTGTGGCGAAATTTCATATGAACCAAACGGCATATCAACAACAACAAGCGGTGTTTGAGTTGCAGAAACGACCGCACGACCGTGCAATATCATCATTTCAAGAGTTACTCCGTGAGTTGACGGCAAGTTGTACAGAACCATTCCAAGGGAGTCTCCCACGAGGAGGATATCGGCGATGCTTTGCGTGAAGCGTGCGATATTTGCGGTGTATGATGTCAACATTTTCACCTTGCGCTCCTTGGAAATACCAATGATATCAAGAATTGTTTTGCGTTTCATAGTGATTTATTAGTATGCTGTAACCGTCCTGTTTAATCCCAATCAAAGGGCAGGAAAAATATTCAATTGCGGCATTTGTTTTGATCAATGCAGATTTCTTTATGTTCAAGCTTGCAAAAGCAGAGCTAAATCCACAAACGGGAATGCGAAATTTTGTCCATTCCTCCATTTTGCGGTGGGCGTCCTCGTTTTTAGCAAAGACATAAACGCTGGCGTTCAATGCAATTGCAATGTTGGTGATTTTTTCCTGTGTTATAGATGGCATTTTTTCGGGCATAAGCATAAGAACTTTACCGTCAAGATTGTTTGATGTGCAATAGATGTCCTCCTGTGTAATTTTTTGAAATTCAAGCGGACTTGCAAGCCCTTTGGTAACAAGGCTTTGACAGAGGTTGACATCTGATGTTATTAAAACATCGCCTTTTTTGCCAAGTTGAAGACTTCTTGTTAGGCGTGTTTCGTCAAATAATGAGATGTTCACATTTAGTTTTTTAGCCGTCGCAAGCTTTTGGGATATATCCTGAATTGTATGCAATACTGAGGAATCTGTCGTTACAATGTTTAATGTTTCCATCGCAAAAACAGAATTCCACAGGCAGGCAAGTGTGATTGTGGTCGCGCGGAATAATTGTGCTACTTTCAACAAATTAGTGTTGTAAAAAGGCGTCATATTCTTCTTTTGACATATAACTCTCAACAACTTGTGCATCTTCAATTTTGATTTTGCAAATCCAAGCTTCGCCGTCTTTACCGTCGTTGATAGCCTCCGGATTTGATTCAACCTCAGCGTTTACTTCAACAATTTCGCCGGCAACTGGTGAATATACATCACTTGCTGATTTCGCAGATTCAACAACGCCACATGTTCCGCCAATTTCAACAGAAGATCCAACCTCCGGAAGTTCAACATAAACAAGGGTTCCAAGAGCCTCCGCCGCGTGTTCTGTAATTCCAATAACAGCAACATTGCCTTCAAGTTTAATCCACTCGTGTTCTTTTGTGTATTTTAGTGACATAAAAAATAAAAATCTTCGCATAAAACTTCTACGGCAAATTAAGTTGTCAAGTTTTTTGTTTGAAAATTGCTCAATTGCATTTCACCATCGCAGGTTTATTATTGTAATATATATTATATACACAATTCAATTTATGCCAGCAAACAATATCCACAAAAACCGTAAATTTTCGTGCAACAAAACACTTGACATTCGCAAAAAAGTGATTATATTATTGTATAAATAATTATTATGTTTTTCGTATGAATACATTTTCATCAAGTTCGGTTTCGCAATCGGGTTCAACTGGTCTGCGTGATTACATGGTTTTTGTCTACCAAAGTATGGCACTTGCACTTGGTATTACTGGTGTTGTTGCCTATGTTTTATATCAAGCAGTTTTGGCTTCGCCTGAGCTTGGAAGATTTCTATTTCAAAGTCCGTTCAAATTTGTTGTAATGTTTGCACCGTTTGTTCTTGTAATGGTTCTTGGCTTTAAAATTCAGTCATTTTCGTTCGAAAAAGCACGCGGAATGTTCTACGCATATTCAGCACTTATGGGACTATCGCTTTCGTCAATTTTCCTTGTCTACACTGGAACTTCGATTGCTCGTGCGTTTTTTGTTACAGCTGGCACTTTCGCCGCAATGTCGCTTTATGGTTACACAACGAAAAAAGATTTAACCGCATTTGGTTCGTTTTTAATGATGGCAGTTTTTGGATTAATCATCGCTTCAATCGTTAATATTTTCCTTAAATCTTCTGGCATGTCATTCATTCTTTCAATACTTTCAGTTCTAATTTTCACAGGATTGACCGCTTACGATGTGCAAAAGATCAAAGAAACATACTACCACTACCAAACTGGTTCAATTGATGACGAAACAATCAAAAAAGTTGCAATTATGGGTGCCCTTTCTTTGTATATCGATTTCATCAACATTTTTGTCAGCCTTCTACATCTTCTTGGCGAAAAGAAAGATTAATATGTCCGTTTTACAAATATCACAAAACGCCTGCGAAAGATTAAAGGAAATCCTGTCTGGAGATCTTTCGCTCTTAATATCCGTCAATCCTGGTGGCTGCAACGGATTTTCGTATTCATTCGACCTCACTGCCGAAAAATCGCAATCTACAATTGAAGTTCTTCACGAACCACAAGTTTTAGTCTCATCCTCTGCAATTGAATTATTGACAGGAAGCGTTTTGGAATATGAAGCAAATGATATCGGAACTGCATTTTTTTCAATCAAAAATCCAAACGCAACATCTAAATGTGGCTGCGGAAACTCTTTTTCAACCTTTTAATATTTTACACCACAATGTCATTGAAAATTCCAAGAAAAAACGAAGAAATAACAGCAAAAGAAGTTAGAGTTGTCGGCAGTACAGGCGAGATGTTGGGAATTATGCCAACTCGTGATGCGGTTTTAAAGGCAAGATCCGAAGGACTGGACTTGCTCGAAGTCTCGCCAAATGTTGAGCCTCCCGTTTGTAAAATTCTGGATTTCGGGAAATATCGCTACGATGTGAAGAAAAAAGAAGCAGATGCAAAACACAAACAGCACAAAGTTGAGCAAAAGGAAATAAAAATGACACCAAACATTGGCGAACACGACTACCAAACTAAATTCAAACGCATCGTAGAATTTTTGACGGATGGTCACCGTGTTTCTGTCATAATTCAGCTTAAAGGTCGCGAAAGAGGAACTCCCGAAAAAGCCAAGGAATTCGTGCAAAAAATTGAGGCAGACCTTGGCGATCTTGCATCAGCAGTTGTGCCTGCAAGCTTCGGTGGAAATGCTGCGACTATTACATTTGGCCCAAAGAAAAAGTAATATTATGAGTTGAACGCAGTTTTTGTGGTGAAACTGCGATATTCCCTCACAAAAATATCCACTACACCCCTTTTCTGCCACTAAACGCAACTTGCAAAGTGCCCTCGTCCATATATTCAAACGACGATCCAATTGGCAATCCGTGTGCAAATTCGGTAATTTTTACCTTGCAACCATTGGGAATTTTTCTGATTTCCTCAATCAAAAAGTGCATAGTCGCCTGCCATTCAAATGAAGATGTACTTGCAAAAATAATTTCCAAGACTTCCCCTGAAATTATTCGTGAAAAAAGTTGCAATGTATTCAAGTTTTCGGGCATCATGCCTTTTTGAGCCGAAAGCAAACCACCCAAAACATGGTAAGAGCCGTTATACCATAAGCCTTTTTCAAGATTAGCTATGTCTTCAAAATCCTCCACAACACAGGCAATGGTTGAATCTCGTTTATGATTTTTACAAATTGTGCATAAATCTTCAACTTTGTCATTAAATGCGATATTTCCACACTTGTTGCATGTTGTGATTTCGTTTTCGATTTTCTCAAATACCTTTATGAAGTCCGCAATTTTTGCCTTATTTCTTATAAATGAA
>CANKQN010000010.1 GCA_947485035.1 Rickettsiales bacterium
AAAAAAAGATATCATTATTTGGCTTGGAAGTGCAATATTCCTTGCAACGGGAATAATTGTTAGTGCAATGGCGTTAATAATTGGGTAATATTTGAAATCAAGCTAAACCCTTGAACTGAACCCTTGAATTTAAAAAAAGCGGGATTATATACAAGAAAATTGTTTTTTGAAAAATGTCGAAAAAGTCAACGGTACACAAGTTTGATGCCCAAATTGGGAAAGTTCTAAAAATTGTGATTAACTCAATCTACACAAACCGAGAAATCTTCCTGCGGGAACTCATTTCCAACGCATCAGATGCCATTTCGAAGTTGAAATATAACGCAATTGCGAATCCATCGTTGCTTGAAGAGGGTTATATTCCAAAAATTACCGTTGAAATTCAGCAAGAACAAAGGAAAATTATCATTTCTGATAACGGAATTGGAATGGACGAAAACGATATGATTCAAAACCTTGGAACTATTGCGAAATCTGGGACTGAGGCTTTTGCAAAGACCCTCGAAGGCGAAAACGCACCAAATGTTGCAGACTTAATCGGTCAATTTGGTGTTGGTTTTTACTCGTCCTTCATGGTGGCGAAAAAAGTGAGTGTTATTTCAAAAAAAGCAGGCGAAGACAAGGCTTTTGTGTGGGAATCGGAAGGTGAAGGTGAGTATTCAATTGAAGAATCTGAAAAAAATGATGTTGGAACTCAAATTATTTTGGAGATAAAATCGGAGGAAGAGTTCGATGAATTTGTCGATAAATTCCGTGTTGAACACATTGTGAAATCGTATTCAAACCACATAAGCACGCCAATTTTAATTCAGCACGAAACGGGCGAAACCCTTATTGAAAATGAATCTTCGGCAATTTGGTTGAAAAATCCTTCGTCCATCACAGAAACGCAATATCAAGACGCTTACAATTCAATTGGTGGAATGCCGTCCGGTTATTTTGCAAAAATTCACAGTAAGGTTGAAGGTTCAATGGAATATTGTGCGTTGCTTTTTATTCCAAAAACGAAACCTTATGATCTATACAACCCAACCCGCAAAAATTCGATTAAACTTTTCGTAAAACGCGTTTTCATTACTGAAGATTCCACAATTCTGCCCGAACATTTCCGCTTTGTAAAAGGCGTTGTTGATTCAAGCGACCTTCCTCTTAACATTTCTCGTGAAACCCTTCAAAACAATAAAGTTCTTGAAAAAATTGGGAAATCGCTGGAAAAAAAGATTATCTCCGAACTTGAAGCACAATTAAAAAACGAACCTGAAGGTTATGAAAAATTTTGGAACGACTTTGGAAATGTGATTAAGGAGGGTCTTTGTAGAGCCGGCGAAATGAACATTAAACTTCTTGATGTTTGCTTGTTTAAAACAAGTTACAGCAGTAACCAAACAACAATTGCGGAATATATTTCCCGAATGAAACCAGAGCAAGATTCAATTTACTACATTACCGCCGAAAATTATGAAGACGGAATTAATAATTCTCAGCTTGAAGCTTGCAAGAAGAACAATATTGAAGTGCTTATTTTAACTGATACCGTGGATAACTTCTGGGTGAATGTTATTGCGAACTATCAGGAAAAGCATTTGAAACCAGTTTCTTCGGCAGAATTGACGATTGAAAACAACAAAAATGAACCCGAAGTTATTGATGATGCAAAAAATGCCCTGCTTTTGAACATTTTTAAGGAAACCCTTGGCGTTGCGATTGGTGAGGTGAAAATTTCCAAAAAACTGGTTGAAAGTCCAATTTGCCTTTCACAATCAGAGGGCGGAATGTCAATTAGAATGGAGAGGTATCTTTACGAACAGAAGCAATTGCCGTTTATGTCGCCAAAAATTTTGGAAGTGAATCCAAACCACCCAATAATTGAGAAACTCTACGAAAAGGCAAAAGCCGAACAAAAAACCGACGATGAAATCAACAATTTGTTTGATATCGCCTGCATTGAAGCGGGGGAGATCTTGCGAAAACCCTCCGCCTTTATTAAAAGAATGTATGAATTGATGGACTAGCGGTTAAACCCTCGTCCGTTGCCTTGGTTTTGTTGTTGTCCCAATCTTGCGATGTGTGTGTCAAATACTTGCGTTACAAGTCCCTTTGATAATTCTGAGATACAAGCGTTTGACACGGCTCTCTCGAATGCCGTTTTCACCGGAGATGTATGTGTATGTATTCTATTAATGCTAGCCATTTCCTCGTTTGTTGTTGGCTCTGAAAGGATTATCGAATTATGATCTTGTATTTTTTGCATAAAACTCTAAATTAATTGATATATTATATTACCACAATTTTAGAGCTTATGCAAGAATTTTTTTCAGCAACAATTTTGGAGCAAAATTTCAGCAAAATTACAAAGCTGTGCAAATGAAAACACCAATTGTGCCGTTGCAAAATGTTGGTGAAACAACCCCAAAACCTTTGGATTCCAACAGTTTCGCGAAGTTTTCCCTGCTTTGAAATGCAAGAATCGATTGCGAAAGATATTCGTATGAACCTGAATCGTTCTTGAAGATTTTATCGAATTTTGGCAAAATGGTTTTAATGTAAAATTTGTGAGCTTTGTGAAATGTTTTACCGTGGCTTTTGTCTGCCTCTGGCATAAATTCCATAATAGCAAATTTTCCGCCTTTTTTAAGAACACGCCTTGCTTCAACAATTGCTTTTTCAATTTCTTGGAAATTCCTAATTCCAAATGTGCAGGTGAGGAAATCAAACGAACAATCCTCGAACGGTAATGTTGTGGCATCGGCAATGATGAAATTCACGGCATCATTCTTGATTTTCTTTTTGGCAATTGCAAGCATGTCGGGGTTAATATCTGAACCTGTGATATTTTCGGGCGAAATTCTTTCAAGCGCAAGTTTTAGAATATCCCCAGTGCCGGAGGCTAAGTCCAGAAGTTTGCTCTCCCTTGAAATGTTGAGCATTGAAATGAAGTCTTTTTTCCATTTGCGATGTTGAAAAAGGGACATTGCGTCGTTGGCTTTGTCGTAATTTGTGTGAACGGAGGAAAAAACTGAATTGACGAATTTTTGTCCTACATTTTGTGCAAGGTTTATCATATCTATTTTTTAATTTGTGATGTTGGGTTTTCTAAAAATTTAATCAATTCAAGTATCATATTTAAAAAAACAGGAATGTGATTATGTAGTTACAAACAAGAATTAAAATGGAAGATGTTACAACCGCAATGGTTGTTGATTTCCCAACACCTGCGGAAGATCCATCGGAGTTCATGCCTGAATATGTGCCAACATAGGTGATTATGAAACCAAAAATTACTGCTTTCAAAACGCCGATGTTAAAATCGAACAATTTAAGGTGCTCAAACATTGTGAAGGCGTAAAGTGTGCCGTTGTAATGAAGTGTGTGCGTTGCAATAACCCACGAACCAAACATTGCAATTACATTGGAAATTGTTATCAAAATTGGCATGGAAATTAATGCTGCGACAACCTTTGGTGTAATTAAAAGCTTGCTTGGGTTAATTCGAAGAGTGCGAAGGGCATCAATTTGATCCGTCACTTTCATTGTAGAAATTTCGGCGGCAAGTGCGGAAGCTACCCTGCCTGAGATCATTAATCCTGTAAGGACAGGACCAAGTTCACGAACGACGGCACTTACCACAATTTGCGAAAGCGTTTCAGGACCCGCAAGGAATGAAAGTCCAGCACTTGCTTGCATGGTCAGAACTGCTCCCGTGAAGAATGAGGTCAAAAAAATGACGGGAAGGGAATAAAAACTGATTTCAATCGTGCTTTTAAGTAATTGCTTGCGATAAAAGTTCAGCGTGACTATTTGCGTAAAAATTGTGGCGACATCCAAAATAATGTTTTTTGCAAACGATGTAGTGCGGGTAATTGTGCGGGTAATCATGTCAATTTTCAACTTATGCAATTTGCGTAATTTATTGAATTGCAATTGTCAAATATTTGTGATTACTTAGCGAGTGAAATTTTCTGCTTCCTGTGAATTGTCGTTGTGTGGCATTGGTTTGGTATTGAATATAAATTTTTTTTTAAATATTATGCTACACCACATAGAAAACTCAAAATCCATTTTGACAACAATCGGAAACATTGTCATAAAACGCCTTGAAGACGCTCAAAACAGTGAAAATCCGGAAAATGCTCTGTCAATGTCTGATATCAAAAAGTGCATGGATATTACACGAGACATAGCCGACACAGCGATTAAACTTGCCAAAAACGAAGAGATGATAAACGAACACACCGAAAGCGAGTGCGTTTTACCTGAAAAGAAAAAGCAGGATATATACGCCATTTTGCAAGAGCTGAAAATTCAATTCACGACAAAAGTCCTCAAAGACATCGTGGAAATGAACGAAGAAGAAGCGATGGAGATTATTTCGCAAGTTGTTGAAAAAATGGAAAACGAAAGCGAATGCAAGCTTAAACGCAGAGACTTCAAAACCAAGGCGGAATACAAACGAGCAAAGGCAATTCAAAAAATTGTGGTAAAAAGAAGTGCGGAAGAGGTGGAGAAGTCTCGACTGGAATATTGTGCATTTTTTGAAAAACTTGCGGGAGTTCCATCGCGACTTGCCGGCGGAGTGCCACCAACTTCAAAAGAAGTTTGCAAAGACGATGACAAAACTTCCAACAAAAGCGAAGTTCCATCGTTTTATTCTTAAAATTCGCAGGGTCTGTTATTTTTTTTTTTTTTTTTACTTTTTTATGCCGTAATTTTCTTCGACACACTTTTTATTTCGATAAATTCTCACCTTCATTCAATAATACGATGCAATAGATTTTTTTTATTTTTTTCCAACCGCAACAATCCGCCAAAATCATTTTTTACCGCAATTTCCTATTGCATCTGTGCGCCGAATGTGACAAGAAATGAGAGTTTGCTATCGTATGTTTCCGCCCTCATAACCCTTCCAAGAGCAAATCCTATTGGACCCATAGGAGACCTCCACGAAACACTAACGCCACTGGAAGCCCTGATGGAATTGCTGTCGTAGATTTCTCCCCCCACAATTTTGCTTTTGTCAATGCCGTAAAGTGTGCCAAAATCTGCGAAGAGGCTTGTTGTTATACCAAGATCTTTTGGAAGTCCGTTTGGAAAGCGAATTTCAGTGGAAATTAAGCCCAAATTCTGCCCACCATAGGAAAACGATTCATATGTTCCTGAATCGTATCGATATCTTGCGCCAATTCCTCGAAAATTAAAACCCCTCATACCAAAGCCGCCACCAAGGGAATAAAGGTTTTGAACATTCACCTGCGAACCGCCAATGCCTTGAATTGTGGCAAATCTTCCTTTTATGCCAAAAACAAGTTCTTCAAAATTGAAAAGTTTTTGGTAAAAGTCTCCGCGAATTTCACTGGAAAGGTATCGCATATTTCCGCCAAAGCCGGCAATTTCTTGCTTTAAAATGAAGGAATATCCGTTTGATGGAAGGAAGGAGCTGTCTCGTTTATCATAAGAAAGTGTGTGACCAATCGCTGATGTTTGGTAATTCCCAAGTTGAGCAATGATATACGGACTTGAAAGGTTTGAAAGCTGTTCAATAACTGAATTTTGATACCGATAGCTTATGTTGTGGCGAAGATATTGCGTTATGGAATATGCCATGAAAATACTGTTTGAAAAGGTATTTGATTGATATGGGACATAATTTTTATTACCATACTTTGAATACGAAACCTGCGTTCCAAAAAGGATATCCCTGCCTTTGAAATAAGGTTCGGAAAAGGAAAGACTGTAATTTTCTCCATACATACTTCTATCCAGCGATATCCCTGCGTTGTAGCCTTCCCCAAGAAAGTTTGATTCATTGACCGAAACATTTCCTGAAAACCCATTATAAGCATCACCACCAATTGAAGCGTTAATACTTGCGGTTGAACGCTCCTTCACGGTAATTGTCACGGACATTCTGTCCTGTGTGCCGTCAATAAGTTTTTCCTCAATTTGAACATCGTCGAAATATTGAAGATTCCTAATTCGTTGCATAGACCTTTGCACTTTGGAAATATCATAGACATCTCCCTCTTTAACAAGAATTTCCCTGCGAATTACTTGATCCGAAGTTTTGTGGTTGCCTGTAATGTCAATTTTGTGAAGATAGATTCTGCGGGAATTTTTCAAAACATAGGTAATATCGATATTTTTTTCAGGAGTAGGCTCGTTCTTATGTTCAACCTGTGCGAATATAAACCCGTTTTTTTGAAGGTACTGCTGCAAATTTCCAATTGTTCGCTCAACCTTTTCAATGTTGAACACTGCTCCTTCTTTGGTAAGAATTTCGTGTTCTTTAAAATTTGCAATGTCTAAATCCTCAACGAAATTTTCAATTTTATGCTTCCCAAAATGGAACTTATCACCTTCTTTGATAAAATATTGAACGGCAAATAAATTTTTTTTATTATTATATATACTCAACGCATGAAGATTTTGAAATTGCGGATACCCTTTCGTCAAATAAAATCTTCTTAATCCCTCTTGTTCGTTTTGCACAAATTCGTTGTCAAACGCCGCACCAATGTTCAACTTGAAAATGCTTCGTGGGCGAATGTTAAGCACTTCTTTAATTTGCGAATCGCTAAACATCTCATTTCCTTCAATTGAAACACTTGCAATTTGTGATTTTTTTCCTTCGTCAATGTTCCAAATAATAATAACTCGCGTGCCGTCTTCAAGAAATTCAACCATAGGTTTAATGCTAACATTCAGATATCCCATTTTTTGATAGATCATTGTAAGGCGTTTTGTGTCGTTTAAAAGATTGCTCTTTGAAAAGAACCTCTTTTCTTTTGTGGTAATTTCTTCAAGAATCTTATCCTTACCAATCGCCTTTCTTCCGTTGAATTTTATCGCCTTAACAACGGGAGTCTCCGCAACGGAAATTACCACTCCCCCACCCTTTCTTGTAATTTTAATATTGCTAAAAAAACCGGTTTTATACATCTTCTTAATTGCCGTTGAAAGTTGTGCGTCTGAAAATTTTGCAGGAAACTTTCCATTTGTGCCGGAAATCGCTTCAAGTTCGGAATATAATATAACAGTTTCAACTTCAATTGCTTTGTTTCCAACAACTTCAATTCCCATAACGCTTTTTGTGCTTAAAGGTGCGGGTATATCCCTCGCAAACGATGTTCCAACCATGAAGTTTAATGGCAAAAAGACAAAGAAAAATAAAAACTTCAAAAAAAAGATTGACAAATTAAATGTTATAATTAACAGGATTACTGATAAAGTAGTATTTTTTTATTGTAAAGCTAAAAATATGGTAACAACAAATCAGTTAGTAAGGCAGAACAGAACTGCTAGAGTTTATAAGTCGAAATCCCCAGCTTTGGAGGAATGTCCTCAAAAGCGTGGTGTTTGTGTAAAAGTTTATACAACAACTCCAAAAAAGCCTAACTCGGCTTTGCGTAAAGTTGCTCGTATTCGTCTTTCCAATGGTTACGAAGTAATTGCTTATATCCCAGGTGAGGGACACAATCTTCAAGAACACAGCGTAGTGCTGATTCGTGGTGGTCGTGTAAAGGATCTTCCCGGTGTAAGATACCACATTGTGAGAGGTGCGCTCGATCTTCAAGGTGTGAAAAACCGTAAGCAATCTCGCTCATGTTATGGTGCGAAAAAACCTAAAAAGTAATTTGTTAAATTAAAATATGCCTCGTAAAGCAAGAACATTTAAAGTTCGCTTAACTCCTGATCTTCAATACAACAGTCTTCTTGTTGCAAAGTTCATTAATCAAGTGATGTCTGATGGTAAAAAAACCGTTGCTTCAAACATCGTATACTCTTCATTGAAAAATCTTGAAAAAACTTCACAAGAGAAAAATGTTTCAGTTCTTGATCTATTCGTCAACATAATCGAATCTATCAAACCACGCGTTAAAATGAAATCTCGACGCGTTGGTGGTGCAACATACCAAGTGCCAAAACCACTTGAACCTCGTGAAAGCGAAATGATTGCAATGAAATGGCTAATTGAAGCTGCAAGATCAGCATCAGGCAAACCAATGGTTCAAGCCCTTACAACAGTATTCGTTGAAACCCTTGAAGGAAGAGGAACAGCAGTTAAGAAAAAAGAAGAAATGCACAAAAGTGCCGAAGCAAACAAAGCTTTCGCACACTTTGCGTAAAATATACTTGACAAATAAAAACAAACAATTAATTGAAATTTAATTATTTTTGAATAAATGGCAAAAAAAGGTAGAATCGAGAGAAACAATAGGGTTGCCAAAACCATTAAAAAAGAGGAAACAAAGCGCGACGGTCTTGTTAAAATTCTAAAATCCTCACTTGAAAAAGTTTCATACGATGAAAAATTTGCTGCAATGATCGCAATTCAAAAGCTTTCACGTGACGGTTCACCAACAAGACATCGCAACAGGTGTGCTTTAACAGGTCGCCCTCGTGGGTTTTTCTCAAAATTTGGCCTTTCAAGAAACGCTATTCGCCATTACGCATCGTTTGGTTTGATATCAGGTCTTAAGAAATCTAGTTGGTAATATTATAATATATGAGTACAAATCACGCAATAAGTGCATTAATCAGTTCAATCAATAATGCTGGGGCGGTAAAAAAAGCTGCTATAAAACTTCCATATAACAATGTTGTTGGAGGTGTTTTGAAAATTCTTTACGATGAAGGATTTATCGCATCATATGAAATCTATGAAGAGCGTCCAAATGTAAAATTTGTGAAAGTAACGCTAAGCTATGTAAAAGGCAAACACTCAATTCAAGAATTCAAAGTTGTGTCAACTCCAGGTAAAAGAATTTATTCTTCATCACAAACACTCCTACCATACTACGATTCCCTTGGTTTCTATATTTTCTCAACCAGTAAGGGCATTATCACAGACAACATGGCTCGCCAGTTGAATGTTGGTGGTGAAATTTTATGCAAAGTTTTTTAATACACAATATATGTCAAAAATTGCAAGAATACCAGTTAAAGTTCCGCAAGGCGTCAACCTTACTGTTGTTGATAACCTAATCAAAATCGAAAGCAAAAACAACGAAGTTCTATACCCCTTCAATCAAATCGTGGAAATGATTAGAGATGGTGAAACTGTTTCATTCGCTCTTAAACAAGAGTCAAGAAACAGAACAGCTCGTTCAATTCTTGGAACGCTTTACGCTTCTATCAGAAGAGCTATTGAGGATATTCAAAATAAATTTACTGCTAAAATTCAGCTTAAAGGTGTGGGTTACAAAGCGATTTTTGCTGGAAACATGCTTACTCTTTCTCTTGGATTTAGCCACCCTGTAAAAATTTCAATACCTACAACAGTTGAACTTAAGGTTACACAAAATACTTTAATCGAAATTACTGGTATTGATCGCAGAATTGTGATGAGCATCGCAATGACAATTCGAAACCTTCGCAAGCCTGAGCCATACAAAGGAAAAGGTGTGTTTGTGAACGACGAAACTATTGCAATCAAAGAAGGAAAAAAGAAATAATTAATTATAAAATATGTCTTCTTACAAACATTTCGATCCAAAAGTTATCAAGAAACGCAAAAAATCTCGTGGAAAATCCGGAGATACCAAGAATGAGCTATACATTCTTAAAACAAACAGACACCTTGTCGCTGTTTTGTATGACAAAGTTGAGCAGAGAGATGTTTCATCAATATCAACTCGTCCTGCTGGATTCGTTCACGCTGAAACTCGCACACTTGATGCGGTAGCAATTGGTAAGCAATTTGCGGAACTTTGCAAAGCAAAAAATATCGAAAAAATATACTTCAATAAAATGAATTATAAATTCCACGGTCTTGTAAAAACAGTCGTAGAAAGCATCAGAGAATCAGGAATTAATATCTAATAAATATGAACCGCAAAAAAGATAACAATAACAATAAAAAAGCACCAGTTTTCTTCGACACAATCATCGATATTCGTAGGGTTGTAAAGGTTGTAAAAGGCGGGAGAATCTTCTCTTTCAGTGTTCTTGCTATTATCGGAAACAAAAAAGGCGTTTTTGGTATTGGAAAAGGCAAAGCTTTGGATGTTACGCAAGCTAAGAAAAAGGCTATTTCAATGGCAAAAAACAGACTTGTAAAAATTAACTTGCGCGCTGGTAGAACAATTCATCACTCAATCGATGGTGAATGCGGTGCAACAAAAGTTGTACTTAGACCCGCAACACCTGGTACAGGAATTGTGGCTGGTGGCGCTGTTCGTGCACTTTTGGAATCCATTGGTATTCAAGATATCGTGACAAAAGTTGTTGGTTCCTCGAACTCATACACATGTCTTCGTGCAACTGCAGAGGCTCTTTCAAATACAAATTCTCTTCGTGCAATTGCTGCACTTCGTGGTAAAACAATGAAAGAAATGGTTGCATCAATCAAAGATGCTAAACACTCAGAAGGCGAAGATCTTACTGATGAAAAAGACGAAACAATTTCTGCTTAATATGTCAAGAAAGAAAATATCGCTTATCGGCTCCGGAATGATTGGTGGCACACTTGCACACTTGCTTTTTATGAAACAATATGCCGATATTATTCTTTTGGACGTAAACAAGGGCGTTGCTCAAGGCAAGGCTCTTGACATTTCTCAATCTGGTTGCATTACAGATTCTGACGCAAAAATTATCGGAACTGACGACTATTCTGCGATAGAAGGAAGTGATGCTGTAATTATTACTGCTGGTATTCCTCGAAAACCTGGTATGTCGCGCGATGATTTAATATCAACAAATGCAAAAATTATCGAATTGGTGGCTACAAATGTTGCACAATATGCACCAAATGCCTTCGTAATTATCATAACAAACCCGCTTGATATAATGGTTCAACACTTCCAAAATGTCTCAAAAATGCCATACAGAAATGTGATTGGAATGGCTGGAGTTCTGGATACTGCTCGATTCTGCACATTCCTTGCAGAGGCACTAAATGTTTCACGCTCGGAAATTAAAACTTTTGTTTTGGGTGGACACGGTGACACAATGGTTCCACTTTTAGACTACACAACCGTTGGCGGAATACCTCTAAAATCATTCGTGAAAAACGGTGCAATTTCACAAGAAAATCTTGATGCAATCGTGCAAAGAACTCGCAATGGTGGTGCAGAAGTTGTATCACTACTTGGCAACGGTTCAGCATTTTACTCACCCGCACACTCAGCTATTAAGATGCTTGAATCTTACCTTTTTGATAAGAAAAATATTCTTCCATGTGCCGCATACCTTGAAGGTCAATACGGTGAAATTGGAATATATGCTGGCGTTCCTGTTGTGATAGGTAGAAATGGTGTTGAAAAAGTTATCGAAGTTGAACTTTCTGAAAATGAAAAATCAATGCTTCAAGTTTCAATAAATTCCGTTAAAGAACTCCTAAAAGCTTTGTGAACACAAGTCACGCTATCATTCATGAATCAATAAAAAATCCAAAAACAGTGGTAGTTGCAATGTCTGGTGGAGTTGACTCAACAGTCTGTGCTGCACTCATGAAGGAACAAGGATTCAATGTTATTGGTGTAACTTTGCAACTTTACGATTACGGTGAAACGGTGTGTTCAACAGATTTAACACAAAAACAATCCAAAACATGCTGTGCTAGTAAAGATATTTTTGACGCACAAAAAGCATGCGAAATGCTTGAAATTCAGCACTATGTCTTGAATTATGAAGATATTTTTCGTGAAGAAGTCATTAAAAATTTCGCTGACCAATACATTCAGGGCTACACGCCAATTCCTTGTGTTACATGCAATCAGACGGTGAAATTCCGTGATTTATTCAAAATCGCAAAAAAACTTGGGGCACACATGCTTGTCACTGGGCATTATGTTCAAAAAAAAGGCGGCAACATGCACCAAGGAGCAGACAAAACCAAAGACCAAAGCTACTTCCTCTTCCAAACAACTCAAGAACAGCTTGATTTCCTTGAATTCCCACTAGGTGGACTTTCAAAGGTGGAGACTCGCGAACTTGCACGAAAATACAAGCTTGAAATTTCCGAAAAGCCCGATAGCCAAAACATTTGCTTTGTACCCGATGGCGATTATGCCAAGGTTGTGCAAAAATATCACCCTGAATCTTTTAAAATTGGGAACATTGTGGAGGTGGAATCCGGTGAAATTCTTGGCACGCACAACGGAATTATTCACTACACGCTTGGTCAAAGACGAGGACTTGGCATCACTTTTGAAGAGCCGCTTTATGTTGTCAAACTTGATGTTGCGGAAAATATTGTTTTCGTGGGAAGGCATCGCAATTTATTGAAAGACACATTCACGATTTTCAGCCCACATTTTCTTGAATCAATTGAAAATTTCACGAATATTAAAGTGCGAGTTCGCTCATCTTGTGAGGAAATTCCCTGTACAATATCCGAAAATGTTGTGACACTTTCCGAAAAAATTGCATTCATTTCACCAGGTCAGGCGGCAGTTTTTTACGATGGCACACGAATGATTGGCGGTGGGTATATCGAGAAAATTCTAGGTTAAATTCCAAACCATTTCATTGCGGTGTTGATATCCTTATCTCCTCGACCACATAAATTTACAATAACGATATCCATTTTGTCCATTTGTGGCAAGGTTTTGTAAAGGTGCGCTAGTGCGTGGCTTGGTTCTATCGCAGGAATAATGCCTTCAAGTTTGCATGTCAATTGAAAGGCTTGCATGGCTTCGTCATCGTTTATTGGAAAATATTTTGCCCGCCCGCTGTCCTTCAAAAACGCATGTTCAGGACCAATTCCAGGGTAATCAAGTCCTGCGGAAATTGAGTATGTTTCTTGAATTTGACCTTCATCGTTTTGCATAATATATGTTTTGTTGCCGTGAAGAACTCCAATTTTGCCAAGGTTGAGTGTTGCTGCTGTTTCACCGGTTTCAATGCCTTTTCCACCAGCTTCAACGCCGATTATTTTCACAGAAATATCGTGTAAAAAGCCACTAAAAAGACCAATAGCGTTGCTTCCTCCGCCAACTGCCGCCATTACATGCGTTGGAAGTTTTCCTTCTGCTTCAAGAATTTGTGCCTTTGCTTCTGTTCCAATTACCGATTGAAATTCTTTCACCATTGTTGGATAAGGGTGAGGACCCGCCGCCGTGCCAATCAAATAATAGCAAGTTTCGGCGTTTGTTGCCCAAAAACGCATAGCATCATTCATTGCGTCTTTAAGTCCCCTTGCACCAGATTCCACGGCATAGACCGTTGCACCAAGAAGTTTCATTTTGAAAACATTAACTTCCTGACGAGCAACATCTTTTGCTCCCATGAAAATTGTGCATTTAAGACCAAACTTCGCACAAACACTTGCCGTTGCAACACCGTGTTGACCCGCCCCAGTTTCAGCAATAATATGCTTTTTCCCCATTCGCACCGCAAGAAGAATTTGCCCAATGCAATTGTTAATTTTGTGCGAACCTGTGTGGTTAAGTTCGTCGCGTTTTAAATAAACTTTTGCTGTTCCAAAATGATTCGTGATTCTTTCTGCAAAATATAGTGGTGAAGGACGACCCGTGTAGTGCTTTTGATGGTTGTGAAATTCCGCCCAAAATTCGGGAGTTCCTCTGTGGAAATTGTATGAATCTTCAAGCTCTTTCACTAGTGGCATTAGAAGTTCGGGAATATACTGCCCACCGAAGTTTTGTTCTCCAAATTTTCCGCTGAAATTCTCCATTGATATTTTGCAAAGTTATTTGCGAAATTGTTGCGTGAAAATTAATTGTCAAGTTCAAGTTCCAATTATAAAAAATCCCTTGAAATTGTAAATATTACAAATAGATTACAAACATTAATATTTATGAAGCATGAATTCTGTTGGAAACTTTACCGTTCTAAACACCTATCTTCAACCACTTGAAGAAATTCTTATACAAGAAGGTGTGTCCGAGATTTCCATTAACGAACCTGAAAAGGGCTGGGTTGAAAAGTTTGGAAAAATGTATTCCGTTTCCCTTCCAGTTTTCACATATAAACACCTGTATGGTCTTGCAAAATTGATAGCACAATCTACGGATCAGGTGATTAGCGAAGAAAAACCACTGCTTTCTGCAACATTGCCAAATGGTTGTCGTGTTCAAGTTGTTCTTCCGCCGGTTTGTCCGAAGGGAACTGTTGCTTTTTCAATTCGTAAACCATCGTCAACTTCTTATACTCTTGAAGATTACGAGAAAATGGGTGCATTTACGAAATCTACAATATCAGAAAAGGAAGATAGAAACGACTACATTCTTCAAGCTCTACTTGAAAAAAACCGTATTAAAGACTTCCTTCGCGGCTGTGTTCGCTTCAAAAAAAACTTGATTATCAGCGGGGGAACCTCCACAGGGAAAACAACTTTCACAAACGCCCTTTTACAAGAAATTCCACGAGAAGAAAGGCTTATAACGGTTGAAGATGCGAGGGAAATC
>CANKQN010000011.1 GCA_947485035.1 Rickettsiales bacterium
GCACCAGGAATATATTCTTTTGGAATTGCTCCACCAAAAATTTTGTTTTCAAAAACAAAACCCGAACCAGGTTCACCCGGTGCGAATTCAATTTTCACGCGTGCGAATTGGCCAGAACCACCAGATTGCTTTTTATGTAGGTAATCAATTGTTGCGGGAGCTGTAATTGTTTCACGGTAAGCAACTTGCGGTGCACCAATTGTTGCTTCAACGCCAAATTCCCTTTTCATACGGTCAATGATAATCTCCAAGTGAAGCTCACCCATTCCTTTCAGAATTGTTTGATTGGATTCCTCGTTTGATTCAACACGAAGCGATGGATCTTCTGCAACAAGTTTAGCAATAGCAAGGGACATCTTGTCTTGGTCGGCAACGGATTTAGGTTCAACAGCAACTTCGATTACAGGTTCAGGGAAATCCATGCGTTCCAAAATGATTGGTTTTTCAGGGTCGCACAAAGTATCACCCGTTGTTGTGTATTTTAAACCAGCAAGGGCGACGATGTCTCCTGCTACTGCAATTTTAACATCTTCACGGTTGTTTGCGTGCATAAGAAGCATTCTTCCAACGCGTTCTTTTTTGTCTTTAACAGAGTTAAGAAGCGCCATACCAGGTTCAAGTTGACCCGAGTAGATTCTAACAAATGTGATTGAGCCGACGAATGGGTCGTTTGCAAGTTTGAACGCAAGCATTGAAAGTGGTTCGGAGGTTTTTTTCTTACGAACTTCTTCCGCATCAGTATCAGGGTTAATACCTGTTACATCAGGAATATCAATTGGTGATGGAAGGTAAAGATTTACCGCATCAAGAAGTGGTTGAACACCTTTGTTTTTAAAGGCAGAACCACAGAAAATTGGCACAAATTTGAAGGCAATTGTTCCCTTACGAATACACGCGTTAATGTCGTCTTCGGAAATTGTTTCGCCGTTAAGGTATCTTTCCATCAAGTCATCGTCCATTTCAACCGCTGTTTCAATTAGTTGAGCGTGGTATTCTGCAACTTTTTCTTTCATGTCAGCAGGAACATCAACATAAGAAAATTCAGCACCAAGTTGATCGTTTTCCCAAACAATATATTGTTGCTTTAAAATATCAATAATTCCTTCGAATTCGTCGCCTGCACCAACGGGAAGTTGCATAACAAGTGGTTTAGCACCAAGACGGCTAACGATCATATTAACACAGCGATAGAAATTCGCACCTGTTCTGTCCATTTTGTTCACGAAGCAAATTCGTGGAACGGCGTATTTGTCGGCTTGTCTCCACACAGTTTCAGACTGCGGTTCAACACCAGCAACGCCATCAAACACTGTAACTGCACCATCAAGAACACGAAGTGAGCGTTCAACTTCAATTGTGAAATCGACGTGTCCGGGAGTATCAATAATATTAATCAAGCAATCTTTCCAGTTACAAGTTGTAGCGGCAGATGTAATGGTAATTCCGCGTTCTTGTTCTTGAACCATCCAGTCCATTGTTGCTGCACCATCGTGAACTTCCCCAATTTTGTGTGAACGACCCGTGTAGTAAAGAATTCTTTCGGTTGTTGTTGTTTTACCGGCATCAATGTGTGCCATAATTCCAATATTGCGATATTTTTCAATTGCATACTGCGACCTATCAACGGACATATTCTAGAAAAAAATTATAAAAAAGACTGTGAATTTCAATGTTTGTGATGAAATTAATTGTCAAGATTTATTATCAATGACTAATTAAGTCTTGTAAATTCTTGTCAACTATGAGCTGCGGAGTCGCACTTGGTTGTCTTTTCAATTCCTTTGAATGAGATGTCATTGAAATATTTGAACGCAGTGAACTTGCTGAAAGCGGGCGTTGTAATTGTGAAACTTGTATTTTATTGGTTTTATCATTGCTTTTTAAATGCGATTTGAATATTTCTTCAAGCATCGCGCGTGCACGTTCTTTAGTGCTTTCATTTTCAAAATCTAACACTGGTAATTTGAATATTTCTTCAAGCATCGCTTGTGCAAGTTTTTTCGTGCTTTCATTGTCAACACCTAACACTTGCAGTGTTTCGTTCGGTTTATCACTACTGATTTTATCACTGCTTTTTGAATGCAAGCCTGCTGAAAGCGGTTTAAAAAATGCTTCAAGGAAAGCTTCCATAAGCTCACTTAAGAGCTTGTCTAATTCGGCTAGTGTTGCGATTCGCATGTGATCATTACTCTTTGTCATACTTTCTAGCTTGGAAAAAAGAGTGGCAAGTTTATTCTGAATGGTAGAAATATTAGAAGAGGAATTTGACACTTTGCATGATAATTATTAATTATGTAGTAATACACTAATTAAATTGCTCAAATGTCAAGTGTATTTTCTCACTTGACATTGGAATTAGTCTATAATAAAAACCCCAAATAACATTTATTTAATATGAACTGGGATAAGAAATCATGGCAGAAATTTCCAATAACGCAACAACCGCAATATTCCACAGAAGAACTTATTTCTGTTGAAGCAATTAAGGAACGCATTGTGGAATTTCCGGGGATAGTCTCCAAATTTTCAATAACAAACCTTCGCTCTTCTTTGACGAAAGTTCAGCATGGTGAAGCATTTCTTTTGCAAGGTGGCGATTGTGCTGAATCGTTTTCAGGGTTTAATACTCAAAATTTAACGAACTACTTCCGCCTGTTTTTGCAAATGAACGCAGTATTAATGGAAGGCTTTAAAAAGCCCGTTGTGAAGATTGGTCGCATTGCTGGGCAATATGCAAAGCCGCGATCTTCTGATTTTGAAGAAATCAACGGTGTAAAAATGCCGTCATACCGTGGCGATATCATAAATTCTATCGAATTTAACGAACAAGCACGAAAGCCAAACCCTAATCGCCTTTTGGAAACATATTTCCATTCAGTTGCAACCTATAACTTCATTCAAAGCCTTGCCAGAGACGGCTTCGCCTCGTTTTCCAATGTTTTTAAATGGAATGAAGAATTTCTTTCGGTTGCGAATAGAAACACTGAATTTGAAGTAATTATTAATAAAATTAACAACCATATCAATTTTTTCGGAAACTGTGGTTACAGTTCAAGCAATTCTGAAAAACTTCAACAAGCAGATTTCTTCACATCTCACGAAGCTCTTTTGTTGCATTACGAAGAGCCATTGGTTCGCGAAATTGACGGAAAGAACTATTGTCTTTCTGCGGATCAACTTTGGATTGGCGACCGCACTCGCAAAATTACACACGCCCATGTTGAATTTGTTCGTGGTATTGAAAACCCAATTGGAATTAAGGTTGGTCCCACAACTGATTGCAAAGAACTTGTGGATATTATTCAAGCGATCAACCCCAATAATGAAGACGGTAAAATTATTCTTATCGCCCGCATGGGTGCGGAAAAAATTCACGAATTCCTTCCTTCAATTGTTGAAAATATCAGGAATTCCGGCGTTGGTGTTATTTGGCAGATCGACCCAATGCACGGTAACATTGTGAAAGCCGAAAATGGCTACAAAACACGCAGAGTCTCCGATATTTCCAGCGAAATACTCTCGTTCTTTAAAATTCACAAGGAACTTGGAACTTACGCTGGGGGGGTGCATCTTGAAATGACAGGTAACGATGTTACAGAATGCCTTGGAGGCTTTCAAAATATTATCGATTCCGACCTCTCAAAACGATATCACACACACTGCGACCCACGCCTGAATTCATCGCAAGCACTTGAAATTATGCTTCAACTGGTGAACGATGTTTGCTAGTTAATCTCATGGTCTTCTTTTGTCATATTGTTAAGAATTTGCTTGAATATATCTTCCATATCTGTAAGGGCAGATGTCATGCTTGAAAGGGAAAATATTAACGCATTTGCATTGGTCATTTGGTAAGGTTTTCCATCAGGGAATGTAATTACATTATGGTAATTTTGTGTGTTCATATTCATTTAATTTAGTTACTTATTTCTTATATACAAGTATAGCATAAAAATGGGTGCGTGTCAACGGTTTTTTTAATTAAAACCCACACAGCTTACGCTGTTATTTCTGCCACCTTTAATAACGCTCGCACTCGCACTTGTTACGCGTTTTTTAAGTTTTTTTGTGATGCTTGGATTGTCTTGATAATTACATATGCCAACTGTGCTATTGTTAAAATAATTATTTATCAATTCATTCTTCTGTATGAGTAAAAATATATTCCCGAGGTTTCATATTGTAAGAATCTTCTACATTCGTATAAATGGATGGTAGTGTAAAATTTTCATCAAAGCATTTGTCATAAGTTTCTTGATTCATATTCTTGGATATTCTACATTTGTCGCCACAATGCAAGCAATTTTTGAAGAAAAAAATAAAATCTTGACATACAGAAACTTTGAATTGATATTGGGTAAAATATGTTGTTTTTATAACTTCGCACTATGTTTCAGTTTTTTACATCGAAATTCTCCAAAAAAATAGCAATAGACCTTGGAACGGCAAACACTCTTGTCTACACTGTTGACGAAGGAATTATCCTAAACCAGCCTTCAATTGTTGCGGTTGAATATCAAGGTGGGCAATTAGTTCCTTATAAATTCGGACACGATGCCAAAATAATGGTGGGTAAAACTCCTGCGAAATATCAAGCAATTCGCCCATTGAAAGATGGTGTAATTGCGGATTTCAAACTCGCAGAATCAATGATTCGCCACTTCGTTGGACTTGTTTGCAAGGTAAATTTTTTCGTTAAGCCAACAATTGTCATTTGTGTTCCGTCAACTGCAACATCTGTTGAGCGTCGTGCAATTCAGGACGCGGCAGAAATGGCAGGTTCTCATATTACATATCTAATTGACGAGCCAATCGCAGCCGCACTTGGTTCAAATATTGATATCGAAGAAGCAAAAGGTTCAATGATTGTCGACATTGGTGGTGGAACAAGTGAAATTGCCGTAATTTCCCTTGGTGGAGTTGTATACGGAAATTCATTGCGTATTGCCGGTGATAAAATGGAAGAATCCATAATAAATTACATTCGCAAAAAATACAACATGCTTATCGGCGAACAAACTGCGGAGAAAATCAAGCACACAATTGGCTGTGCAATGCCTTCGGAGGAAAACCATGTTATCGGCATCAAAGGAAGAGATTTAGTCACAGGAATTCCAAAACGCATTGAAATTTCAGAAGCTGATATCGCTGAAGCTCTGCGCGATCCTCTTAGTAAAATCGTTGATGCCATTATGACGGCACTGGAAATTACTCCACCGGAAATTGCTTCAGATATTGTTGAATCTGGAATTGTAATTACAGGTGGTGGTGCGTTATTGAAGCAAATTGACACTTTAATATCAGAAGCTACTGGGCTTTCTGTTCGCATTGCAGATGAACCTTTGCAATGCGTTGTTAAGGGTATTGGAATTGTCTTGCACGACCTTGAAAAATACAAACATGTAACATTCAGAGAGGAGTAAAATAATTTTGATCTTTTAATCTATGGATCCGATAACAGCATGGATTGGAGCACAGATTGCTAAAATAAAGGTATATATGATAATATACTTTTTTTTACTGATACTAGCATTGCTTTATGCAATTATTGTGTATTACACTGCTGGCAATGTTGAATTGTCTTCTGAAACTTTCACAACTAATGGCGTTTATGTGCTTGAATCGAGTTTCTGGCAGCGAATGGAAAATATTTTGTTTGGAAACATTCAAGAAACGCTTTCAAGAATGAGAAAAGCAATAGTATTCAACGATATATTCCGTGCTATAGTAATTCTTGTTGCCATTCTTGCCATTACTTTAATGGGATTCACAATGCTGATTGGTGATCAAAAAATCACAATAAAGGAGTTTTTTTCCGATATTCTTCTAATATTTGGCAGTGCTTCGATTTTATTATATTACGATCCCACATTATCTGTTGATCCCAGTGTCCCAGCTCAACCTGAAAAATACATTACACTTCTTTATAACTTTCTTCAATCAATATCTCAATTTTTCTCAACAATGTTGTTTGGCTCTGTTGATGGCTATATGAGTATTAAATATACAGATGGAAGCCCTGTTGGATATTATGCTCCACTTGATGTTGTGACATCACTTTTTACAGACAAAGGTGTATCTGAACGCTTTAAATTGAAGCTTGCAGCGTTGATCCTCTCGCCAGCGTTTGTTTTTGTCCCGCTTGTATTAATTGCCACACTGTATTTTCTTCTGCCATGTATATTAACCGTATTTGTAGCAATTTTATTAGCAAAAGTAACGATAATGTTTACATTGCAATTTGTACCGTTTTTTATATTGTTTGCATCAATAAACGATGTTAAAATACGAATTAGTAAGAAATCAAAAGGTTTAAATTATTTGGGTAAAATAATAATTACTGGTCTTGCAGAGCCACTAGTTTTTCTTGCTTTAACATCATTTGTCGCGGGTTTTTTATTTTATATATTTGTTGTTATAAATATCAGCGATATTTTTGACTTTTCAATATCAACTCGTAAGGTGGATCTTGGCAACAACGAGCATTGTGAGTGGTATGACGCTCCGTGTTTGTTAAAAAAAGCAGCCTATAGTGTAATTGAAAAAGCGATGCTGCCAATTACTAGTCCACAAGGTTTCAATTTTACTAAGTTTTTCTTTGCCTCCATTCAACTGATTGCTGGCATTAAGCTCTTTGAACATCTCTTTGGTAAAATAACAGCAATAATTGGCAATCTAGTTTCTGGAGGTGCGGCAGGAAAAATGATTAATAGTGGAAAAGGTCTGTTTGACAAAAAGGATAATGATATTGGTAAAATGGTTGATAGTGCTTATCAAAAAAACATGGATTGGGCTATAAACAAAACCATGGGGTCGGACACACGAACAGATGAAGAGAAGAAAGAAAAGCCAGATGACAAAGAAAAAACTGGTTTGGTGTATGGATTTGTGCAAAAGCACTCCGATGCGGCAAAAAGTGCTGTCGTAAATAAAATTAAGCCACACACTGATGCGGCAAAAAGTGCTGTCGTAAATAAAATTAAGCCACACACTGATGCGGCAAAAAGTGCTGTCGTAAATAAAATTAAGAAAGCATTTGGAAAATAAATTTAAGTAAAATTGACAGTCAAAAATTTTAAAGCCTGCGTGTAGGTAATTTTTTCTGCAAATCTCATTTTCTCACGAAGTGATTGCGGCGTTTCGAAGTCATCAATGCGAACGGGCTCCTGTGCGATAACTCTGCCTGAATCAATTTCAGCTTCAACAAAATGCACGGTGCAACCTGTAATTTTCACGCCATGGGTTAGAGCGTCTTGTATGGCGTTTTCGCCTTTGAAAGATGGCAGAAGTGATGGGTGAATGTTGACCATTCTTTCGTGCCACTTTTGCGTAAATTCAGGGGAGAGAATACGCATAAACCCAGCAAGACAAAGGATATCTACGCCTTCAAGGTGTGGTTGACAGTCCTGTTCGAACTCTTGTATTTTTCGCGCTTTTGTGGGAATTACAACGGTTTTTATGCCAAAAGATTCTGCAATTTTCAGACCATTAACATCAGATTTATTGGATATTACTACTTGAATTTTTGCAAGAGTATGATTTTTTTCGCAAAATTCAGCAATTGTTTGAAGGTTGCTGCCAAAACCTGATATGAATACTGCGAGATTTTTCATTTTAAAGGTATCTTTGTTGAATTTAGAATTTTGGAGCGGGTGATCGGAATCGAACCGACACGGTCAGCTTGGAAGGCTGAAGTTCTACCACTAAACTACACCCGCATTGTTGATTTAACATAAAATGATTGAAATTTATTTGTCAAGTAAAATTTCGCAAAAAATGTTGACAATCAATTTTATTGCACTTCAAATTCACAAAAAAACGAAATGCAAACGCTGGAAATCTTAATTTTATTACTGCTTTTTTGTGGAACATTGCCAATTATTCTTCCACGAGTAAAAGCAATTCGCGTAAATGCACTTGGAACAGTGTTAATTTTACTCGCAATTTTTATATACACCCAAATTAACATCAATTATTTCACGAATTTCGTTTTTGGAGATTTCACGCAGTCAATGGGGATTGAGCATGGATTTGACACAATTTCCCTGTTTTTGATATCAATAATTGCACCAATTGGTATGTTCACATCATATTCAACCCTGCGTCACATTGAATCCATTTACACAAAATATACATCGTGCTTTGTCACAATTGCAATCGCTTCGTCGTTAATTCTTTCAATTTCACGCGATATCTTCAATTTTTACATATTCTTCGAGCTTTGCAACATCTGTTGTTACTTAATTCTTTCAAGCACACCCAATATTCAGAGGAAAAAATTCGTGCTGGAATACCTCCTGTTGGGTGGTATTTCTTCAGTTTTTATCGTTCTTGCGATTGAAATTATTTATGTCATTTTTGGAAGCTTAAATATCACAACAATTCAGTTAAATCCAATCATTTTGACTGGAAACCATTTAATTTTAATGAAAATCTCCACGCTATTTTTAATAATATCAGCCTTTATAAAGCTTGGAATTTTCCCTTTTAATGTTTGGGTCAAGAAAATTTACACAACAGTACCAAATTTTTTCCTTCCGTTCTATGGTGCAGTTGCATCAAGTTTGATGCTATATCTTATGATATTCTTCCTTTACCGTGTAATTGGAAGTTACGATATTCTGCTATTCACATCGAAAATAATAACGCCATTTTGCCTTGCAACCGTTGTAATTTTTTCAATAATGACATTAAGAGAAAAAGACCTTCGCACAATTTTCGCATACTCAACCCTTGCACAATCGTCCTATGTTTTAATCGCCATTACAACGCCAAATGTTTCAGCAATATCCGGCGGAATTTTGCATATAATTCACAATATGGTTTGTAAATTCGGCATTTTTGTGATAATCTGCCAAATATACCACACTGCGAAAAGCTATAATATTGCCACAATTTCACACATTGCAAGCAATAAAGTTATCACAATTTGCTTCTGTATTCTATCCGCAGGGTTAATTGGACTGCCATTAACATCAGGTTTTATAACAAAATTTTACATGTTACAAGGGTTAATTGAAGAAAAACGCTTTGCCGTTTTGGGGTTTTTCGTCTTTGGTGCAATTTTGAGTATTGTCTATTTTTGGAGAATTATTCAAAACATATTTTTCGCCAAAGTGAAACATTCAACAAGCCAAGTGGCGATTGTATTTTCCACAGCAAGCGAAGTTACCGTGATTATTTCAACCACAATTTGTATTGTTTTTGGAATATTTACACATTTTACACTTGCAAAATCACAAATACTTGCAACAATATTTTTACAGAATTTATCTTAATTTTACACAAATGAAAACATTAGACGAAATGAAATTTGAAATTGCACAAGTTCAAACATTGCACGAACTTCTTAATGTTAAGGCGGGTTTTGTGGGGAAGACTGGAACTATTACTGAGGAATTCAAAAACATGAAAAACCTTACAATTGAGGAAAAAAAGCAGAAGGGTCAAGAATTAAATACACTAAAAACCGCCATTGATGAAGCAATTGATACACAAATGCAAGTGATAAAAATCCGCCAGATCAACGAAACCCTTGAAAATGAGAAAATCGACATAACAACTCCATCAATTTCCACTGAAAAAGGCTCAATTCATCCAACATCTTTCGTTGCAAATGAAATTTACTCGTTTTTTGCAAAATATGGCTTTTCTGTGCAAGATGGTCCTGAAATTGAGGACGATTACCACAATTTTGAGGCACTAAACTTCCCAGAACTTCACCCAGCAAGAGCAATGCACGACACATTTTACATCGAAAATTCGCAAGAGTTACTCAGAACTCACACTTCTTCGGTGCAGATCCGTCAAATGCAGGCGAAAAATCCGCCATTTCGCTTCCTTTCAATCGGCAAAACTTACAGATGCGATTCCGACCGCACTCATATTCCAATGTTTCATCAAGCGGAGGGCGTGTGCGTGGAAGAGGGCATTTCTCTTGCCCATTTGAAAACAATTGTAGAGGATTTCCTCATTCATTTTTTCAACGATGACAAGGCGAAAATCCGCTTCCGTTCAAGCTTTTTCCCATTCACGGAACCATCTTTTGAGGTTGATATTGACACAGGCAACGGCTTTTTGGAGGTTATGGGCTGCGGCATGATTCACCAAAATGTGCTGAAAAATTGCAATATTGACCAAAAATACTCAGGTTTTGCCTTTGGAATGGGTCTTGAACGCCTTGCAATGTTGAAATATGGCATTTCAGATGTCAGAGACTGCATTTCGTCAAGTCCACAATGGCAAAAACACTTTGGATTTTAGGTTTTTGAAGAAAATTGTTGCATTTGCTTCAAAAAAGGTGTAAAGTTTAACAATAACTTTTATTTTTTTATGCAAACGAAAGCACAAATTGAAGCGGAAGCAGCAGAAGCAGAAGCAAATAGACTGGCGTTGTGGCGAAACGTTAAATTGCAGATAAATGGATATGCAAACCCGCAAGCAGATAATGTGGAAGGTGCTCGCCTTCGCATGACACTCAACGATTCTCAAGGCGATCTTGGTGGGAAAAAAATACAGAAGGTAGAACTCGTAGCAATAGTTTGACGGCTAAAACTTTGACGGCTGAAACGCATAAGACAGGACTCAAACGCTCACGAACTGTGCAACACTTTACAAATCTACCAGTTGAAGAATCTTCCTCGAAAGCAGAAAAGGAAAAAGAGATTGCGAAAGCTAAGAAAAAACAAAAACAATATCAAAAAGAGAGACAAGGTTGTGGTATGCAATAAAAAACGCTAAACTCGCACCCCAGCCCGCAATTTTGCTGACCGCGACCTTGGATTCCAACGAACCTCGTCTGCGGTTGGCTCAATTGGTTTTTTTGTGATAATTTCGAACGGTTTTTGGCTTAAAATTGCTTCGTCTTGGGCATATTTATTTTTTTTCACCTTTTTTTCGGAATTTTCCTCCAAAAAATTTTTGACCAGCCTATCCTCCAATTCATGAAATGAAACGCACGCAAGAACGCCGTTTTTTTGCAAAATTTCAGCACTAGACGCAAGCAAAAGCTCAATTTCTTCAAGCTCGTTATTGACAAAAATGCGAATTGCTTGAAAAGTTTTGGTCGCAGGGTGAATTTTGTAGTGTTGTGGTTTATTGTAGGCTTCGTAAATAATTTGTGCAAGTTCGAGCGTTGTTTCGATTGGCTGTTTTTTGCGTGCGGAGTATATCATTCCCGCAATTTTTTTCGCAAGTCGCTCGTTTGAGTAGCGAAAAATTATGTCCGCAATTTTGCTTTCATCAAAAAAATTCACAACATCGAAGGCGGAAATTTCACATTTTCCCATTTGCATGTTCAATTTTGCGTCTTTTTGGAAGGAAAATCCTCGCTCGGGATTGTCCACATGCATCGATGATATACCAAAATCGGCTACGATTCCGTTTGCACTTTTCACAAAATTCTGCATTTCACTGAATTTTTCGCTAAAAAACTGAAATCTTTTCCCGAATTGTTCCATTACGGCATTTGCAATGGGAATTACGGTTGGATCTCTGTCAAATGCTATTACAGTGCAGTTTGCTTGTGATAGTATTTCCTTTGTATACCCACCAGCACCAAAAGTTGCATCAATATAAACGCCACCATCGGCGATATTCAGAAAAGAAACTGCTTCTTTGAGTAAAACCGATTTGTGAATTGTCATTTTGTGGCGTTTTTTACTGCTAAAATGTGCATTTTCTTCCAAAGAATTGCATCAACGGCAGGCAGTCCCCAGATTGTTTTGCCAGATTCTTCAATGCTACTTGCAACGCCAGAATGACCCATAACACTAGTTCTATCTGGAAGAAGTACACCGCCAGCAATCGCAGAAAGACCACCAATCATGCAAAAATTTCCAATTTCAACAGAGCCAGCAAGCATTGCACCGCCTGCAATAAAACACGAACATCCAACGATTGTGCCGTGTCCAATGTGAACCATGTTGTCAATTTTTGTGAAATCTCCAACTTTTGTATTACTCAAAAACCCTCTGTCAATTGTCGAATTCGCACCGATATCAACACCTTTTCCAAGAATAACTCTTGCAATTTGTGCAATTGGAAAGTGCTGACCATTGACATGGTTTGGAACAAAACCAAAACCACAAGTGCCAATTTTAGCACCAGAACGAATGGTTGTGCCATCGCCAATTGTGCAATGCTCAAGAGAAACATGGCTGTGAATTGTGCAGTTATCCCCAATTTCAACATTTTCACCAATGTAAACGAACGGTAAAATTGTGACATTTTCGCCAATTTTTGCAGTTCGAGCAATAACCGCCGTGGGTGAAATATTTGGCTGTGAGATATTTTGATATTGTGTGGGAAAATTTTCGCCAGTGCCAATGTATTCAAGGATGGTTTTCGCCATGGCAAGGTATGGGTCTTTAACGATAATGGCAACAGTTTGCGGTGGAATTTTATCCTTGTTTTTTTCATTGACAAAACACAAACCAACTTGACTCTTTTCAAGATTTTTCGCATAAGCAAAGCCACCGTTGAAAAAAGAAATTGACTGGGGTGTGCCGTCCAAAATTGAAGAAAAAGACGAAAGTTCAAGCGTTGAAAAGCGTGAATCTTGTGTTGTTCCGGCAACTAACTCAAGCAAATGTGCATTGATTATCGGTTTTTTTGCCTGCATATATTACTTCTTTTTTGCCGATTGTTTTGCGTCCCATTCAATTTTCATTTTTGGCATTTTTGCGTCCAATTCTTTAATCACCTCTGTTGTTATATCGTTTTTTTTGTCGTAATAAAGGACGGAATTTTCAGAAAGAACGATATCGTATCCGTGTTTTTTAGCAACATTTCCAACAATATCCTTAATTTTTGCGTTCAACTTTACAAGTGCATCATTCTTGATATTTTCAAGTTTTTGTGCCTTATTTTTAAGGTTATTGTCAATTTGAACAAGTTCCTTTTGAAGAGAGTTTTTCTTGGTTTCAAGGGCTTTTGCGGTAAGAACTGCACTGGATTTTTCAAGGTCTGCTACTTTTTTTTGAACATCGTCTTGAACAATTTTAAGTTCGGCTTGAAGTCTGTTTTGACGGTCTTGAATTTGCTTTGCGATATCCTGTGAAACAAGACTTCTGTTTTCAAGTTCGATGTAGTCCACAACTGCGAATTTTTCACTAGCATTGGCATTCACAACAGCGGCAAAAATGGCAAATAAAAAGATTTTTCTCATGTTTATAACATAAATTTAAATAATTTAAAACCTTTCATGTTATTAATGTCAAGAAAATATTTTCTGCTGAAAAAACTTGACTTTTCCGCTTGCGATACTACGTGTTGAGTATATAATAATTATTTGAAAATAAACATGAAGATTGCTATTATCTATGATACATCATTTGGTCATACTGAAGTGATTGCTAAAAAAATTGGCGAAGGGGTTGCTTCTCAAAACTTGGAAGTGAAACTTTTTGCAGCTAAAGAAATCAACGAAAAGCCTGAAATTCTTGATGAACTTGAAGGTTTTGATGGTATTGTTTTTGGTTCACCAACATACATGGGGACAGTTTCTGCGGATTTCAAAAAATTTATGGATTCCACTTCCAAAATTTGGTATGGTCAAAAATGGAAGGATAAAATTGCCGCTGGCTTCACAAACTCTGCTGGTCTTTCTGGCGATAAAGCTCACACTCTTGCAACACTTTGCACATTTGCTTGTCAACATTCAATGGTGTGGCTTTCACAAGGTCTTTTCCCAGACGGAACCGTGAACAGACTTGGTTCATGGGTTGGTTTAATGGCACAATCTGATAACGCATCCGCTGAAATTACACCACCTGAAAGCGACAGAGCATATGCAGTAGCATTTGGTGTAAGAATTGCAACATTTATGTTAACAAAATTGAAATAATAGTATAATATATGGAAGGAAATACTACAAAACTTAATTCCGATTTCACAAAGTCGGCGTCAAACTCTGCAAATGCAAATTCTGTTGATGACACAAAAAGCGAGGTAAATAAAGAAATTGCCGAAATTGAATCGATGGTTGCTGAACTTAAAGAACATCTTGTTCGTTCTTTGGCGGAAAATGAAAACTTAAAAAAACGCCAACAAAAAGAGCTTGAAACCGCAACA
>CANKQN010000012.1 GCA_947485035.1 Rickettsiales bacterium
CGACCATTCCCCACATTTTTCATGTCGGCAACGGAAGAATCGATCATTTTATCATATTTTTCGTTAAGGGGAAGTCTCCAAACGCCATCACCAGAATTTTTCGCCGCTTCTTCAATTTTTGATGCAATTTCATCGTCGTTTGCCATGTAACCAGCAAAAACATCAGCAAGGGCAACAGTCACGGCACCTGTTAAAGTTGCATAATTCACCATGAATTTTGGTTTGTAATTTTTTTGTGCATAATAAAGAACATCGCCAAGAACAAGGCGACCTTCCGCATCAGTGTTAAGTACTTCAACTGTTTGACCAGACATAGATTTTAAAACATCGCCGGGACGGTAAGCCCTTGCATCAACAAGGTTTTCAACAAGTCCAACCAATGCAACAACATTCACACGAAGCTTCATTTTGGAAATAATACGCAGTGAAGTGAAAGCAACAGCAGAACCGCCCATGTCAATTTTCATATCCTCCATTCCGTTTGCAGGTTTGATAGAAAGTCCGCCTGAATCAAAGCAAACACCTTTTCCAACAAGGGCAAGGTCAAAATCGTTTTTCATAGAATTTCCCTTGTATTCCATAATAACCATTTTGGATTCATTAAACCCAGCACGACCAACCGCCAAAAGCATTCCCATGCCAATTTCTTCCATTTCTTTTGCACCAACAACACGCACTTTAACATTCTCATCAAAGGCTTCGTTTATCATTGAAGAATATGAAACTGGGTTGAGATCCGTTGATGGATAATTCACCAAATGCCTTGCAAGCATTATGTTTTTCACAACATGGATAATTTCTTGCGTATCTTCATTTGAAATTGATTCAATGTTGATTTCCTTCAAACTTGGTTCTTTGCCTTCAATTTTTTTGGAGAAAAAATCGTTGAAGCGATAATTTCTTAACACAAGTCCTTGCACAACTTGAATTTGCGTTTCAGTTTTTAATGTTGGCATTAGAAGGTTAATTGATTGAATCTTGCGTGAGTTCACGGAATTGCAAATTTCTGAACCGAGCTCCTGTTGAGTCAGGACATCTTTTGAGTTAATGTCCTTTTTTGCAAGGTGGATTAAATATTGTTTATCGCCAATGATAGCATGTCCACTTTGACCAACTTTTCCTTCAAAAGATGGAGAAATTGCAAGGAATTTCAGGATTGCATCGGCATTTTGCGGAACGATTTTTAGCAATTCTTCTTTGAAAGAAGTATTTTCAAGAACGATCACCGTAATTGAAGCGGGGTTTGTTAGAAGATGAATTTTTGGCAGATATTTCACAGCTTTTGCTTGGAAATCGTTAAATTGCATATATTATTTATTAGTTATTTTATGATAAAATTTGTGTTGGAATCTTGCATTAGCAACACTTTTGGTTCCCAGTTTTGTGCAATTTCCGGCGAAATTTCGCAGTATGCGCAAACAATTATGCGGTCGCCTTTTTGAACAAGTCGCGCCGCTGCTCCGTTAATGCACACTTCGTTTTTGATATCAACAGGCACGGCATATGTTGCAAATCTTTCTCCGTTGTTTATGTTATAAATTTCCACTTTTTGATAAGCTAAAATCCCTGATTCACGCAGAATCTCTCTATCAATAAAAATCGAGCCTTCATAAGTGAGTTCAGAATTTGTAACAATTGCGCGATGTAATTTTGCTTGTAAAACGGTGATAATCATAGATGTTTAATAATCGAAATTCCCATTGTGTTTTGTAAAACTGTTGGAACGGTAATTGTACCGTCTTCGTTTTGATAATTTTCCAGTATCGCAACAATTGTTCTTCCAACTGCAAGTGCTGAACCATTTAGTGTGTGCACAAAACTTGTGTCTTTTTCTCCGGCTTTTTTGTAACGAGTCTGCATTCTGCGTGCCTGAAACGAACCAGTGTTTGAAATTGATGAAATTTCACGATACTTCCCCTGTGATGGCACCCAGACTTCGATATCATAAGTTTTTTGTGCACCAGCACCAATATCCCCAGCACAAAGCAAGACGACACGGTAAGGAAGACCAAGTTTTTGAAGGATTTCTTCTGATGTTTGAAGCATTTTTTCGTGCTCTTTTTTGGAATCGTCTTCGCTTGCAATCGTTACAAGCTCAACTTTCAAAAATTGATGTTGACGAATCATACCCGTTGTGTCTTTTCCTGCGGAACCAGCTTCGCTTCTAAAACATGGAGTTGCTGCCGTTAAGCGAATTGGAAGTTCGAATTCTTGCAAAATTTTGCCAGAAACCATATTTGTCAAAGAAACTTCTGCGGTTGGAATGAGGTATCTTCCATCTGTTGTTTTAAAGAAATCGCCTTCAAACTTTGGCAATTGTCCAGTTCCAAAAAATGCTTGCGGGTTCACCAAGTATGGCGTGGAAATTTCCTCATAACCAGCATCGCAATTGTGTTCAAGCATAAAGTTTTTAAGGCATCTTTCAAGCTTTGCTAAATGCGAGCGAAGATAGACAAATCTTGAACCGGAAACGATTGCTGCCGTTTCAAAATCCATTTGTGAAAGGCTCACACCAAGTTCGTTGTGAGGCTTTGGCGTGAAAGAAAACTCTCTTGGGTTTCCCCATTTTTTGATTTCAACATTGAAGTTTTCGTCCGATCCTTCTGGAACAACATCTTCAAGTGCGTTTGGCGCAGATGCAAGAATTTCTGAAATTTTTTCTTCAAGTTGGGTTAGTTCAACAAGAATTTGTGGCAATGTTTCCTTTATGTGATTGGATTCTTCCATCAGGTGATCGGCATCTTGTTTTTGAGACTTCAAAATTCCGATTTCCTTTGCAATTTTATTGCGTTTGGCTTGCAAATCTTCCGATGATTGAATCAATTCAAGGCGTTTGTTTTCAAGATTTTCAATTTCAGAGAAATCAAATTCAAAGCCACGCTTCTTCCAAGAATTTTCAAATAATTCACGATTTTGTAAAAACCACTTTGCAGAAAGCATGCAACCATAAAAAGTTAAGTATGTCCTAATTTTTCTTAACTTTTTGTTTTGTCAAGAAAAAAATTTGCAAACAGGCGATTGCGGAAAATATCACAATGTTTGACCAGACAAGCTCAATGCCAAAAAATGTTGCTTTTACCGAACATGGCATGGTGTTTTCAAGTGTAAGTTGGAATGATTCAAACCCGTCAGATGTCGCATTTTCTGTTTTTAATTGGCACGATGCTACACCATATTGAACGAATTTATGATAAATTGATATCAAAAGACAGAAAATCACCACTATTAAGCAGGTGAATTTTGGCAATTTTTTCCATATTGAAGCAAGGAAAAGCACGGATGAAAGTATGAAATAGAGCCATCTTTCGATTTTACACAGAATGCAAGGGCTTAGATTTTGTGTTATTTCTAATATAAATGATGCGATAAATATTATAAATAGAAAAAAACTTAAAAAAAAGTGAATTTTTTTAATAAAAACACTTGACAGATAATTTTTCATAATAATAGACAGTTTTATAAACAATTTTAAAGAAGGGTATGTCGAAAAATCAAGGAGGAATTGTCCAATATGTGGATTTTCATCGTGATGAAGCAATTAAAATTATTGCTGAAACTAAAAAAACATCAAAACGATTAAAAAAAACTCCAACCAAACAAATAAAGCAAGAAACAATTGTAATTGTTGAGCAAAAAACCGCTGAACTTATTCAGTTTATAAGCTCATCTGTTGAAAGCAAAAGTGCTGTTCAGCAGGAGGTTAAACCCGTTGCAATTAAAAAAACAGCGAAGTCTGTGAAAAAAGTAACAGCTGTGAAATCCAAGAAGGAAGTTGCAAAAGTTGAAGAAATCGTTGAAGCAAAGACGAATATTATTCGTGCATTTTTTGAAAAAAACAAGGAATATTACGACATTGCCGGCATTTTGGATAATACGCGTGACTCAAGAATTAATGTCATCAAGGATATCACGAACGAGCAAATTCACAAAAAAGCCGTGAATGCGATTATAAAATCCGTGAAATCTTCAAGAAAGTTCAAGCTTGAAAAGGCGTCGTAATTTGCAAAATGTTGATAGATAGTCACGCGCATATTTCGTATTTTGATAAAGACGAGCAACTTGAAGTTATCAACAGAGCGTTTAATTCAGGCGTGCGTTTGATAAATAATATCTCGACAAATGTGAGTAATTTTCAAGAATTGCTTGCATCATGCTACGATTTTCCAAATATATACTGCACGGTTGGAACTCATCCTTGTAATGTTCAGGACGAGCCAAGCATCACGTATGAAACCCTTCTTGCAATTGCAAAAAATCATAAAAAAGTAATTGGCATTGGTGAAACTGGTCTTGATTTTTTTCATGACGAAACTCACAAAAAATTGCAAATTCATCAATTTCAAGAACATATTTTTGCAGCTGTGAAGTTAAAAATGCCAATCATTGTACATACTCGCAACGCTGAAAATGAGACTCTTGAAATCCTCACAAATGCACGAAATAAATTTGGTGATGATTTAAAAATTCTAATCCATTGTTTTACTGGTGGCTTGGAGTTTTGCGAAAAATTGCTCAAAATTGATTCCTACATTTCTTATAGTGGAATTATAACATTTAAAAATGCGAAAGAAATTGTTGCCTCAATGCTTGCAACACCGTTAAACAGATTGATTATTGAGACTGATAGTCCGTATCTTGCACCAGAACCAATGCGTGGGAAGAAAAATGAGCCTGCATTTGTAAAATTCGTTGCTGAAAAAATTGCAAAATTACGTGAATTGAGCTGCGAAGAGATTGAGCGGGTGAGTGCTCAAAACTTTTGCGAATTATTCTGTGTTAAACCCGTGTGAAATTTCTGAATAGTTTCAACGATTTCTGAGTATTTTTCGGGAGATTTTTGCTCGTTCGTAAGCCATGCATAAATATCCCAATCTGGTTCATAAATAAAATCAGAGTATATTTTCAGAAATTGTGCAGTCATATCTTTAAGGGTGTTGCGTGCGAAGTATCCAAGCAGAATATCAGTTTCCTTGCAACCTCTGTGCCACGATTTATGTATTAATTCTCGTAGGTAATTTTCATCGTGAATCATTTTTTGCAAACAGAAATTCCGGGTAAATCTTTGCCTTCTAAAAATTCAAGAAATGCACCGCCTCCAGTTGAAATGTATGTCATTTGGTTTGCCAATCCAAAGCTTGAAATAGCAGAGACGACATCACCGCCCCCAATTATTGACGAAATCGTGCCAAGTGCTGTATATTTAGCGATAATTCTTGCAATAGATTCCGTTCCGCATGCAAATGTTTTCATTTCAAATGCTCCAAGCGGTCCATTCCAAAGGATATTCTCCACAGATTGTGCCACAGTTTCAACCTCGTGTTCAAGCGAAGCATCGACTATTATATCGTTATCTTGAATATTTTTTATGCTTTTGATCGAAATTTCTGCACCATTTTTGAACTGCGATGCCACTGCGACAAACTGCGGAATAATAATTTCTGTTCCAGCGGCTTTTGCGTTTGCTAAAATTTCAAGACATACCATAGAAAACTCTTCCTCAAAGAGAGATTTTCCAACGCAAAATCCTTGCGCGTAAAGAAATGTGTTCGCCATGCCTCCGCCAAGAATTATATATTTTGCTTTGTGGATTAAATTGTTTAGAAGATCGATTTTTGTTGAGACTTTTGAGCCGCCAATTATCGCACAGATTTTATCTTTTTGTGCGTTTTCTAGTATCGATTCGATTGTGAAAATTTCTTTTTGCAATAAAATTCCAGCGTGAACTTTGGTATATTTTGCAATGCCTGAAATTGAAGCGTGCGGTCTGTGAGATGCGCCAAATGCATCGTTGATATAGAAATCTGCAATATTTGCAAGTGCTTTGCTAAGATCATCATCGTTTTTTTCTTCGCCAGCAAGGAAACGAATATTTTCCAAAATAACAATTTGTGACTTTGTATTTTGAATGTTTTCAAGTGTTGAAAGTTCAACTTTTTGACCGTAAATCTTTTCTAACTCATGCAATATATGACCAAGAGACATTTCCGGAACAATTTTCCCTTTTGGTCTGCCAAAGTGTGCAATAATGATAATTTTTTTTGCACACTTTTCCAATGCAAACTTGATTGTTTGATAAGATTCAACGATGCGAGTGTTATCTTGCACAAAACCATATTCAAATGGAACGTTGATATCTGTGCGAATTGCCACGATTTTACCTTCAAGATTTAACTCCTGAATAGTGTTATATTTCATGTTTTTTGCAAAAAATTATGAAGCTTTCTGCAATTTTTCTTCCTCAATCGTTACAACGCAAGTGTTGTTAATAAACCTGATGAATCCTGATGCTATAATGATTTCGTGTGAAGATTTTGTAGAATCCATAACTTTAATTTGACCATCTTTCAAGCCAGAAAGAAGTGGTATGTGGTCTGGTAACAGAGTAATTTCCCCAGAAATTGATGGCATTGTGATTGACGAAATATCGCCGTGAAATTTTATGCCGTTTTTACTGATTACTTTTAGTTGAATAAATTTTTCAGCCATGCGAGTGTATAATATATTAAACCTTTGTTATTAATAAAACTATAATATTGAAAAATCAATGAAATAAATGAAAAAAATACGATAAAGTATATAAAGACAATTCCAGACTGTAATTTCACGACAGTATCAGCACAAATTTTCACCAAAGAAACGGTGCTGTGCGGTAGAATCGCATCAATAATCTTTTCAATGACGGTGGAAAAAAACCTTGAGATGGAATAAATTGGACGTAAAAATATCGCTTGATAAAGTTCGTCAAAGTAATATTTCTTTTGTAGAATGCCACGAATGCCACGAATTTTGATGGCAACTTTGTGAACGATTTCTGGATATTTTATGTAGAGCAAATAGGCGAGAGTGATTGCAATAACTGATAAAATTGATGGCAGATATTTGATAAAAGCTGCAACGTGGTGCATTTTTTCGATAGTTTCATGTGACGTATGAATTGCACCGTGCCAAAATTCTGTTGATAAAATATGAAAATGATTTCCAATAAAACCAGCCAGAATTGATGGTATTGCAAGAATGAAAAGTGGAATTAGCATTGATTTTGGGGACTCGTGCGGGTGATGATGTGAATTGCCACGATATCTTCCGTGAAACACAAGTGCGATCAATCTCCACGAATAGAAACTTGTCAAAAATGCTGCAGTAATTCCAAGAGTGAATGCATAATTTCCGTGTGTTGAATGAGAGGCAAAAGCGGCTTCAAGAATGGCATCTTTGGAAAAATAACCTGCAAGTGGATAAATTCCTGCGATGGCGATTGAGCCTATCATAAACATTGCAAATGTTAGTGGAATTTTTTTTGCAAGTCCGCCCATTTTGAAAATGTTTTGTTCGTGATGACAAGCGTGAATAACCGAACCTGCACCAAGGAAAAGTAGAGCCTTAAAGAATGCGTGAGTTACAAGGTGAAACATGCCTGCCGTTGGGGCAAGAACGCCAATTGCGAAGAACATGTATCCAAGTTGACTGCAAGTTGAGTATGCGATGATTTTTTTAATATCAGTTTGAACAAGTGCGACGGTTGCTGCAAAAATTGCGGTCGTTGCACCGATGTATGTGATGAGTTGTTGTAAAAATAGTGAGTTTTCGACAAATATCCAGCACTTTGACATAAGAAAAACGCCAGCCGTAACCATTGTTGCTGCGTGAATTAGGGCTGAAACGGGCGTTGGCCCTTCCATTGCGTCTGGAAGCCAAACATGGAAGAAAAGTTGTGCCGATTTTCCCATCGCACCAAGGAAAAGCAACATTCCTGCAAGTGTAAGAGTTTGAATTTCAAACCCTGCAATGTTTGTAATTTCGCCAGCGTAATATGTTGTCGAAATGCCTTCTGAAATTTGCGGGAATATGTCTGCAAAATTAAGAGTGCCAAATGTGTAGTATATTAAGCATACTCCGGACGCCATAAACACATCGGCAACGCGGTTCACGATAAACGCTTTTATTGACGCCAAGTTTGCTGATTCTTTCTTAAACCAAAAGCCTATTAGTAAATACGAACACAGACCAACGCCCTCCCAGCCAAGAAAAAGTTGCATGAAATCTCTTGCCGTAACAAGAATTATCATGAAAAACGTGAAGAGGGAGAGGTAGGAAAAAAACCTTTGCTTGAAGGGATCTTCGTGCATGTATCCTATTGAATATATATGCACAGCGCTTGAAACGAGAGTTACAACAAAAAGCATTATTGCGGTTATGGAATCGATTGATATTGAGATTGTTGATTGATATTTATGGAATGTTATCCAGTCAAAAAGTTTGATATCATAAGATATTCCATATTTTGCCGATTTATAAAATATAATGCACGAGCAAACGGCGGCAAGTACTACAAAAAATGATGATGTATATTCGGCAAATATCGCTTTTGATCTAATTAAAAAAACACCAGCAAACAAAGAGCCAAGCAGCGGTGAAAAGAATATTATATATGGTAAAGCCGTGTGAAAATTCATTTTTAATGGCAATTATCTATTTGGCATATAATAAAAATTGTAAAAATTAATTTGCAAGTGATATTTAATAAATAGTGCATAAAATATTTTTTTCCAAAAAATACTTGACAATCAAAAAACGAAAGTTATTTAATACGTAAATTTATTGTTATAATAGAAAAACATGTCAAGAATTCTACAGTCTAAGTCGAAGATATCAAGAAAATACGGTGTTAACTTATGGGGAAAAGCAAACGATGCTTTTATCAAAAAACCTTATATTCCTGGTCAGCACGGTGGAAAAGTTATGAGGATATCAAAAACTTACCGTAAGCAATTGGTAGAAAAAAATAAAATGCGTTTCTTCCATGTATTAACAGAGAGACAATTCTCAAACATTGTTCGTTCAGCAATCGATTCTCGCAACAACTCAACAGAAATGGTTGTAAAAACATTGAATACATTGCTTTCAACAGTTTTGTTTTCATCTGGAATGTTTGCAACAATTTTCTTTGGAAAACAACTTATCAGTCACGGACATGTTCTTGTTAATGGCAGAAAAGTGAAATCTCACACATACAAAGTTGAAGCAGGTGATGTTATTACATTTTCTGAAAAACTCAGAGCAAACACCCAAGTAAAATCGTATCTTGAAGCCAACACACCAGTTGCACCTTCGTACTTGAAAATCGATCCACTTGCAATGAAAATTGAAGTTGTTGCAATGCCAGATTCTTCAACTGTAAAATATCCTTGTGAAATGCAACCAAACATTGTAATTGAGTATTACTCCGCATAGTATGAAAAGCATCGTGAAACGCAGTGTAACATCGCCAAAGTCTAAAGCACTTTGGCTAATACACAATACATCTCTTACATTCAAACAAATTGCTGAATTTTGTTCGTTGCACGAATTGGAGATTAAATCTATTGCTGATGGCATTATGTCTGCAACACTTCGTGAAAGAAGTCCTATTCTTGACGGCGAAATTACGCAAGATCAAATCGCAATTTGCGAAAAAAATCCTGAAACTTTCTTGAAAATCCACGGATATGGTCTTGATGACGGTCTTTCAATTAAGATCAAAAATAAAACATATGTCAGCGTTGCAAAGCGTCAAAATAAACCATCTGCAATTTTATGGCTTCACAAAAATATTGTTGGAATTTCTGCGAAAGATATTCGCTCAATCACAGGTGCGACAACACAAATGATTGAATCAATCGTGGGCGGAACATATCGCTTGATGTCGGAAATATCATCAAAAGATCCGGTATCTCTTGGAATTTGCACTCAAACACAACTTAACTCTTTGATAGTTAAATATAAAGATGTTAAATGAATGAATAAACATTGTAAAAATATTGCATATATTTGTGTATTATTCATTTACAATGTTCTGTTCGGAGTAATTTATCAATTTTTGATATTATTTTTTTTATTCCGATTATATCGCAAAAAAGAGACTTTAAGTTCACTTTATCAAAAACTCTGCCCGAATTTTCCATTATTATTTTTTAAAACTAGACGATTCGACATTTGGTTTCATGCTGCGTCCGTTGGCGAATTGCGTTCCATGGATTTTTTGATTTCTAATAATATTAACGCAAGACATCAAGTTTTGATTACAACAACAACTCTCAAATCTGCGGAAATTGTTAATGCTTACGACTCAAAATATGTGACACACAGCTTTCTTCCAATTGATTTTCTTCCACTGCATTTAGCATTTTTTTGGAAAAATCGTGCAAAGAAAATTATCATAGCAGATAGCGAAATTTGGCTAACATTTTTTGCGGTTTCAAGCATTTTTTGTGTGAAAATATTTCTTTTTAATGCGAGAATGTCGCATGCTTCTCGTAAAAAATGGGAATATGTGCCTCATATTTTTTACTCAACGCTAAAATCTATCGCGGTGATTTTGCCGCAGGGCAGATCGGAGTTAAACTTTTTCTCGAAATTTCACAACAATGTTCTCTATTATGGTAATCTTAAAATGATAAATTTGAAATTTGAGTGCAAGAATTTGAACGAAAAAATTATACAATTTCCACAAAAAAAAGTAATTGCAGTCGTGAGTACTCACGATGGCGAAGACGCTTTAATCATTGAGCAAATAGTTCATTTTAAGGAAAAATTCGACATAATTTATTGTCCAAGACACCCACATCGTGCGGTTGATATTTCCAAAATTTTGCTGAAATATGACATTGAAAATTCAATTCTTTCGCAAAACTCCGCAAGGAAATCGTGTCTAATTGTTGATTCAATTGGTTTGCTTGATAGTGTTTTCTCGGTTGCCGATGTTGCAATATATGGTGGTTCATTTTTACCGCACTTGAAGGGTCACAATATTATGGAGCCCGCCTCTTTTGGTTGTAAAATAATCACGGGAAATTTTGTTGAGACATTCATTGAGGTTATAGACGAAATGAAAAATCATAACGCAATAATTCAATGCGACGCATGTGATCTGCAAAATATGGTAAAAACGGTGATGTCTGGCGGCAAAAATCAAGCAATCGGTATGAATGCAAAGAAGTACATAGAAAACAACATGCCCAATATTCCACAAATTCTTGAAAAATTGGAGGAAATTTAGTCGTCAAACTCCTTGTTTAGCATGAAGAAGTCGTATAGCTCGGTGGCGACATTTTGAAGTCCCGACTGTTTTGCGGTGAAAACAATATAGTCAATTTCGTTCAAAGTAATCCCTTTTTCCTTGTGTTTTCGTGCAAGTGCGTAAATTGTTGCGTAGTAATGTAGGCGAATTGCGATGATTATTGGCATTTCGAAGCGATCGTTTGAGTATCTTAAATCCGCTCCATAGTTCACAAGTTGAGATATTTCCTCCGCATTTTGTTTGTAGACCGAAAGGTGAAGCGGGCAAATATATGAATAGTTACACACATTTGGATTCACAACATTGGTTGAGAGAAGTTTTTGGAAAACAGAAATGTTATTGTATCGAATTGCATAGTGAAGTAGGGTGTTACCAAATTTATCCTGCTTATTCAGGTTCACATCTTCCCTTTTTGCAAGGGTGTCTATCAATAAAATTACCTCCGAGGTTTTTTGTGCATCACGAATAATTGGAAAAATGTCGTCAACGATATATTTGTAGTCAAACATTGGGGGAATGTGTGCGTTATCTGGTGAAGTTTTATCACTGAAAAGCCACATGGGAGCAGTAGAATACGCACTTTTTCTATAAATAGCATCATAGAACATTGGGTCTGGGAAGGCTTCTGCTGGGTTAATTTTTTTCGGCTTTTCAATAATTTGAGGCTTTACCTCTTCCTTGTCGGCAAAAATATTGACTTTATCAAGTAGTTTTGCAAGAAATCCTTTTTGTGGCTTGGTTTCTTCGGTTGTAGTTTTCGAATTATCGGAATCTTCTGCGTAGGTGCTATAAACACTTGACATTAAAACCACGCATATTAAAAACCTTAACTTCATTAGTGAAAAAATAATTTTTTTTATGGACATTCTTTCCACAATTGTTGAATATAAAAAAACTGTAATTGCAAGTGCAAAAAAAAATATTGCACAAGGCGATATGCACCTCAGTGGATATGCTCGCGGTTTTGCAAAAGCAATTTCTGAAAAACATTTTCAAAATAAAAAAAATATCATCGCCGAAATAAAGAAAGGTTCGCCTTCAAAAGGGTTGATTGTTTCAGAGCTTGATGTTTCAAAGACGGCTGGGGAATATGAACTTGGTGGGGCAACTTGCATTTCAGTTTTGACGGACGAAAAATTCTTTTTTGGCGGAAATGAAAACCTGCGACTGGCAAAATCTTCAACAACAATGCCAATTCTGCGAAAGGATTTCATAATTGATGAATATCAAGTATACGAAAGCAAGCATATCGGTGCCGATGCAATCCTTTTAATAACCTCAATTTTGGAAGGTAACCAGATGGCGGAATTTGAAAGTCTTGCGTTTTCACTTGGGCTTGATGTTCTTGTCGAAATTCACGATGAAGCGGAACTTGAAAAAGCACAAAAATTCACGAAATCGCCGCTTATTGGGGTGAATAATCGCAATTTACGAAACTTTGAAATCAACTTTGAAAACACGATAAACCTTATGAAAGGCTTTGAAGATGGGCGAATTCCCGTCTGCGAAAGTGGAATTGAAAATTACGACGACATGAACCGAGTTTATTCCAAGGGTTGCACTTGTTTTTTGGTTGGAACGGCGATTGTGAAATCTGAAAACAAGGCGGAATTTATTCGCGAACTTATTAAATAATTAAATGATGATTAGTCCAAACGCGGAAGAACTTCTTTCAAAGCCGATAAAAAACGGGCTTCATATTGTCTCCACGCCAATTGGCAACAAGCTTGATATCACACTTCACGCGTTGAAAGTTCTGCGGGAGGCTGAATTTGTTTTGTGTGAGGACACTCGAAAAACGAACGCACTTTTGCAATTTCATGGAATTGACCGCGATAAACTTCTTGTTTGCAATGAACACGCGGATAAGGGTCGATTGAAGCATTTTGTGAATCTTGCACGGGAAAGCTCTGTTGCGTTGGTCAGTGATGCCGGAACTCCCCTTGTTTGCGACCCCGGTTACGACCTTGTTCAAATGATGAAGAAGGCTCAAGTTGAAATTACCGTTGTGCCCGGTGCGTGTGCGTTGATTGCCGGTGCGACATTCCTTGGCGTGAATTTAATTAACACAACATTTTTGGGGTTTTATCAGAAAAATTCGATGAAAAAAATGAAAGAAAAGGGCAATTACGCACTTTTTGTTGCCCCGCAGGATCTTCCAAAGTTGACGGCCGAACTGGAAAAAACCGAACGGAAGTTTGAAATGAAAATTGCGAGTGATGTTACCAAAGAAACGCAGGGGGTTAGTTGCGGTTGCGAGGTTGTGGTTTTTATTATTGAGGTATAGATGTATTCAATTGTGTGTTTGGTTGTTTTTTGGTACATACATATTCTTACCATTAATCTTTCTAATATCCAATTGATTAGGAAGCATCGTTCCATTTTCGTCAGTACGATTTTGATAGCCATGAGTACCATGTCGAACATAGCCTCCTTGAGTGTCATCGAGGTATCTTGATGCACCTATACGAGGCTTTGTGAAGACAGATTTCGTTCGAGTGTCTTCAGCAGTTTTTTTTTTGATGATCCGTTGTTTGTTGGTGTTGTTGGAGACATCTGAGATGCCTGAGATGCTGACGGGAGATTATCACCGAAAGCGTCTCCTTTGAGCACCTGCACCTTCGTCTTCGACCCATCCGTCTTCGGCCCATCCGTCTCCGGCACCTTCCCCGTCTCCGCCTTCCCATCCGTCCCATTCGCCTCCGACCCATCATTCACCTTCACCTTCGTCTCCGACCCATCATTCACCTTCACCTTCGTCTCCGGCACCTTCCCCGTCTCCGCCTTCCCATCCGTCCCATTCGCCTCCGACCCATCATTCACCTTCACCTTCGTCTCCGGC
>CANKQN010000013.1 GCA_947485035.1 Rickettsiales bacterium
AGAAAAGCACAAACATGCTTCAATGTTTTCAAATATTTTTGCGAGATAAACTCAAACAAAAAACTTTTTTACGAAAACATTACTTTTCTATGTAACACTTAGAATACTGGGAATTTCAAATGTCAAGTCTTTTTTCTTGATTTTTTTAAAAAATATTATTTAAGTGAATTTAATTGAAGACAACACTGTGAAAACATATACTATATATTCCAAAAAAGAAACGAAAAACATCAATTCCATAAAGGATATTTCCGCATTGGCGTTCGTGAAATATGGCTTCAATTGGCTTTACTGTGCTGATGTAATAAATATTTTATATTCACTAAAAAAACGGTGCTATCTTGCAATTTTTATCATAATTGTATTTTATTTCATCGCACCGGAAGCCCTTATTTTGCAAATTATTATTACTCTTTGCTTTGGGTTTTTATTTTATGAGCTTGAAATACTTTCGTTAAAAGCGAGGGGGTATAAAATCATTGGCACGGTTGAGGCAAAAAACGCAAAACAAGCACGAGAACTCTTCACAAAAGAATATATATTGGTTGATTGCGATGGTAATAAGAAAAGTATTTTTGTAAAAAGCTCATGATGATATATCAAAAATATCTAATTAAGCTTTGTATTGTCTCGTTTTTCAGAATGACGCTATTTCTTTCGTCCATTTTAATTGCCGTGAAAACTTTAAACATTGCAAGTAACCTTGCTGATGAATCGATTGTTAGCGTACAAGATGTTCTTGTTGTATCCTTTCATATCATACCATACATAATATACACAATTTTACCTTTTTCAGCCGGCATTGCAACAGTTATTGTAATACACAACCTTCTTGCAACGTCGCAAATTGCAATTTTAAAGAACGCAGGAGTTTCCAGCTTCAAAATTTTCAAACCACTTGCAATTGTTGGTGGCGGAATTGCAATATTCATGATATTCACATCGTTTTTTATTCTTCCCAAAACAACACAAATTCGCAACGAGGTTCAAAATTCCATTATGAAATCGAAAATTAAAAACTTCATAATTCCGGATTCAATTAAAATGCTTGAAAATGTGACGATTGTAACATCGCCGTATAACTCCCTCAAACACATTCCAATAACATTCATACATCAAGATTCCCAAGACGGCGAATTTGTGTTCGTTGGAAATATTCAAGAAACTTGGTCGAATTTTCAAATGCTTGGAATTAATGCAAATAACGCAACAATTCTTACCACAAGTAAAACGGCGGAAGATCTTGTGAAATTTCAAAAGCTTGAAACTCAAATAAACTTTTTTGCAAACGAAGAAACCGAGTCATATTTGAAACACCTAAATATATTCAGCCTTTTCAAGGAATATCAATCAACAAAAAGTGTGAAGTGTATTAAGGAATTAAACAGAAGAATAATTCCATCGCTTTCGGTGTTAATTATAATATTCACACTTACAACGCTGACAATTAAGTTCTATCGCAACAGGGCGGGATATCGACTCTCGCACATTGCGTTTATTAGTATAATTTTAATATATACAATATTCATTCCAAATAACATCAATGATGCTTTTCACACTCACGCAACTTTTTGGGTTGTTTACACAAATACCGCCTTGACATTTGCATTTGTGTACTTAGTAGATAAAAAGCAATTTTTATATAAAAAACATGTTTGAATTTAATGTGCCATTGACGCACTTTGTGGGTCTTGCAATTTTTCTCTTCTCTATTGGAATTTTTGGCCTGCTTTACAATAGGAAGTCCATCATCAACATTTTAATCACCATCGAAATAATGCTTCTTGCTGTGAACATTAACTTTGTGGCATTTTCAGCATTCAGTTCAAATCCAATTGGTCAACTTTTTGTGATATTCATTCTAACTGTTGCTGCGGCAGAAATTGCGATTGGTCTTGCAATTTTGATCATTCACTACCGCCAAACCGGAGACATAACCATTGGCTCCATTGAAGCAATATCCGATTCACAAACTGCCTCAAAGATTGTTTAGAATTTGTCATCATCACACATCTGAGCCACCACAAAACCGATTTTGCCTTGTTACCCTTCTTAAAATTCACCATTCGGGGGGTGCAACATTTTCGGCGGATAGCTTTTCGCTTCACTTTAAGCTATCCACAAAAACATTGCCTTTTGCATAACAATCCCTAGCTTCCTCATTAACATTTTTGCAAATAAATCATTCATGAGGCATATGCAGAATTTTTTTCTTTTTTTAATTTTGTATCACCATAGTATAACACTTAGATGTTTGCATGAGGAAAGAATTCAATCACGGAAAGGGTTTTAGTGAGTTGACTTTTGAAAATGAAATCTGGATTTTTTCTTTTTTTGTTATACTGTAATATTACAGTGATACAGTTGGGCTGACAAAATAAGAAAAGTTTTTGCGGCAACAACCTACGTTTGAACACACAAAGCAAATTGGAAAAGAATTTGATTGACTTTTGAATATATTTTGAAAATAAAGATATTTTTACGATATAAAATATTTATTAGGACGATGAAAATCACAATAGCAATTGACCTTATGGGTGGCGATAAAGCACCGAAATCAACAATTGAAGGGCTTAAAATTGCGCTTGAAAGCCACAAAGATGTTCACTTTTTGTGCTTTGGTTCTGCTGTAACAATTAAGCGGGCGAAAAAATCGCTGAAAAATCGCTGTGAATTTTTTGAATCAACAGACGACATAACCGCAGAAGACAAAGTTTCAATTGCTGTTCGCAAAAAGGAATCATCAATGTCCCTTGCAATTAAGGCGACGCAGGAAGGAAGGTCTCATGCAACGATATCATCTGGAAATACTGGTGCTTTGATGAGTATATCCAAGCTTTACTATCGCACAATTGAAGAGATAACTCGCCCTGCAATTTGCACGGTAATTCCAACAATTCAATCCGTTTCCGTTTTACTTGATATGGGTGCAAACACCGAATGTTCACCGCAAAATTTCCTTGAATTTGGAATTATGGGGTCTGCGTTTTTGAAATCTGCTTTTAATATTGAAAACCCAACTGTTGGAATTTTGAACATTGGAACGGAGGAAAACAAAGGCACGGCACTTGTTCAAGAAGCTTATGCTTTGTTTCAAAACTCACCGCTAGCCAAAAACTTCACAGGTTTCATTGAAGGTGACACGCTTCATAATGGAGTAACGAATGTAATAGTAACGGACGGTTTTACCGGAAATATTGCACTGAAATCGATGGAAGGTTCGGGGAAGACTATGAAATTTTTCTTGAAGAAATATCTAATGTCATCAATTTTGGGGAAAATTGCTGTTGCAATTGCCTACCCTTGCTTCAAGAAAATTCATAAAAAAATTGATCCAAACAACTATAACGGTGCAATGTTTCTTGGTCTAAATGGAATTACGGTGAAAAGCCATGGTTCAAGTAATGCAAAGGGTTTTGCAAATGCAATAACAACAACTTGCAACTTAGTTGAATCGGGCATTAACGAGCAGCTTCGCAGCGAAATTCATGCAATTCATAAAGAACACAACGAAACATTAGAGGTTGCGGAAAATAAATAATAATATATGCAAAATAAAAACGACGACTTCCAAAAACCACGAGGAACACAGGACATCTTCTTTGCAAATTACGATAAATTCGAAACAATTATAAATTGTGCTTCTGCGGTTGGAAAATTGCATAATTTTAACACAATTCGCACGCCAACATTTGAACATTCATCACTTTTTGAGCGTAACCTTGGCGAAACATCAGATGCCGTTTCAAAGGAACTTTATCGCTTTGAAGATGCAGGACAAAGAAAATTAGCCCTTCGTCCCGAATTTACCGCGGGCATTGTTCGTGCATTTTTGGAAAATCACGAGTTAAACTCACATCCAGCGCCGCTTCGTTTGTTTTCATGGGGGCAAATTTTTCGGTATGACCGCCCAAAAAAAGGTCGCTACCGTGAATTTCACCAAATAAATTTCGAATGTTTTAACGAAAGTTCGGATATTATTGCCTTTGCCGTTGCCATTGAGATTCTACAAAACCTTGGCGTGCTTGGAAAAGTGAAGCTTTTGCTGAATTATCTTGGCGATGCAAAAGCGCCATACACAAACGCACTTCAGGAGTATTTCACGAAAAATGTTGATAATCTTTCAGAATTGAGCAGATCTCGCCTTGAAAAAAATCCTCTTCGAATTTTGGACAGCAAGGAAAAACAAGATATTGCCCTTCTTGATGGTGTTCCAAGAATTTCAGATTTTCACTCTGAAAAAGATCAAATCGCCATTGAAAAAATCGTCAAATTCCTTTCCACAATTGAAAATTTACATTTCAGTATTGACGAAAGCCTTGTTCGTGGGCTGGACTATTACACAGGTGTAATTTTCGAATTTGTCGCACCAATTTCCGAAAATGGCGAAAATTTAGCGGTTTTAGGTGGCGGTAGATATGACGCACTTGTTTCACAAATGGGCGGAAAACAGACAAACGCCATTGGTTTTGGTGGTGGCATTGAAAGGCTTATGTTGATTGTAAATTCCACACCTGAAAGTAAACAAATTTTTATTTTAACGACGCAGGAAGTTAATACTTTTGAGATCATAAATCGTCTAAAAAACGACTACCAAAACGCCTCGTTTCAAGAAATTTGCGTTGAGAAAAATAAAATCGGGAAAACACTGCAAAAACTTTCAACAATACCAAACTCATTTGCAATCGTAATTGGTGAAAGGGAGTTAAAGGAAAAAAGTGCAATGCTAAAAAACCTGAACGAAAATCAAGAAATTGCCACAATTGTTCTATAAATTTTCATTGATTTTTAATATTTTGCGATTTACTAAATATTCAACAAAAAACAGATATGCTTAAAACACAAAGTCCTTTTCTTAAAAGAAGATATCGCAAGGCGTTGATTTTTCAATCATTTTCAATGTTTGCTGCGTTGTTTTGCTTTTTTATACTTGGAACTTTCATCTTTTCCATAACAAAAAATGCAATTTTGCCACTGAAAACCGTCGAGATTTACTACGATTCCAAACTTGAAACATTCATTTATGAAAATATTGAGCACAATAAAATAGAAAATTTCTTCCCAAAATCAATTAAATACGACAAACGCACAAATTCAGAATTCTGGACACCCGTAAAATACGATTTCAAAAAATATGTGCTGAAAAACACATCAATTCACGAATCACTCACGCTCGATTACGATAAAATTCTTGCATACGCAAAACAAAATAACACGCTGAAAACAGGTTTTAACTGGAATTTTTTCAAAAACAATAACTCAATATACCCCGAAGTTGCAGGCATTAAAGGTGCAACAATTGGCTCAATTTATGTCCTTTTAATCTTCATAGTTCTCACAATTCCAGCGGGAATTCTTGTAGGACTTTACATATCTGAGTTCCTCAATCAAGGAAAGGTTAAATCTATGCTTAAAATTAATATTCAAAACCTCGCATCAATTCCTTCCATTATTTACGGAATAATCGTGCTGAACATTTTTGTCAATATGTTCGAATTTAGCCGTGCCTCCGCTCTCATCGGTGGAATTGCACTGGCACTTTTAATCCTTCCAATGATTATCATGATCACATACAACGCCGCCTCAATGGTTCCACAGGGTTATAAAGATTCCGCACTTTCGCTAGGTTTAAGCAATGTTCAAGCAACTTTCATCATAACACTTCCGCTTTCAATGCCGCGAATTATCACCGGCATTTTGCTTTCAATTGCACGAGCGGCCGGCGAAACAGCTCCGCTAATAATCGTTGGAATGGCGTTTTTTTCAAGCTCCACACCAAAATCCATCATTAATGAATCAACAACAACACTGCCACTTCAAATTTTTCTCTGGACAAGTGACCCTGCAGAGGCCTTCATAGAATACGCATCGGCAGGCATTATGGTTTTCATAATTTTCCTCACGGTGATAAACTTTTTCGTGCATATCATTCGAAACAAGCTGCAAAAATCTTAAAAATTTAGTTTAAAAATGCGTTTTTTCGTGCAAAATTCGTGAAATTTCGTTTTTTGCGTTCGTAAATATATCGCTCAACGAAATTTGACCTGAATAGTTGGAGAAAATCCTCGTGTTACCACGATTTACCGCAATTAAATCGCAAACTGCCTGATTATACAGTGGAATGGCATTTTTATACTCAAAATGATGAGATTTCACGATCTCCACACAAAAAACGCTCACAAACCACTCTTCAACTTGTGATTTCGTCCAGTTTTTGTAAAAAATTGAGTAGGAAATGTATTTTTCCTCAAAAGCGGATGAATTAAATAGCACACCCAGCACACCGTCTAAATTATTCGAAAGACACCCAATACCATCAATGTTAATCGGCGTTGTTGTAAAAATTGTTGCAACGGAGAGCGCTTGGTAGCGAATTTTTTCGCATATTTGTGCAATCTTTTCCGGAATGCCATCAACATCCGCTACACAATACGCAGGAATTGTGATAAAATTGTACACATTTTTATCAATTCTACGAATTTTACTGCACAAAACGATATTTTCCCGCAAATCTTCAACCAAAGCGTCAATCAACGATTGAAAACCACCATTTGGGCGAATTATCTGTTTTTTTTGCCGATTTCCACGATTTTTTGCAAGAAATCTCCTCAAAATCGCATAAATTCCACGCTTTTCCGTAAAATATATAATTTTCAATGCTGTTTCGTGCAGGTCGTCAATGTTGCATGCAAAAATGCCGTTCACAAGTGCCTGAGTTTGAACATTGGCGGTCGTTTTTCCAAAATGATGACGCACAAATGCGCCCAAAGAAGCATAATCCCTCTTTCTTTTGCGAAAAATACTTATGAAAATCTCGCAAAATTGGATGAAATTGGGCGAAATTTTGCAAATTTTGCCATTTTTTAGTAAAAAACGACCATTTTTCTGCGAAATCAATGTTTTTACGCTCAAAAAATGTAAAACCTCTTCAAGTTCGGGAGAAAGTCGCACAAGATGTGGACCATGATGTATGTCGCCAATAACAGTTTTTTCAGTAGAAATCACACCGCCGCACCTGTTATTCGCTTCGTGAATTGTGAATTTTAAGCCCGCACGCTTCGCAAAAAAACCAAGTGCAAGCCCAGAAATTCCGCCTCCAACAATGTTTACCTCAATCACGCGTGTTTTTCACATTCAAGCATCGTTTTTGAATTACGCGAAATAACACATGTTCTGAAACGAGACTCAGACTGTAAAATTGTGAATTTTCCGAAAATTTCGCCGATATTTTTCACAAAAACTGGCGTGATTGCGTGTGTGAATTCCGGCAGGGTTATCCTCATGTTTTTTGCGATCATGCGAATTATTTCCTCGTCGTTTTTGGCTTCAAGAGGCGATTCAACGGCGCGGATTGTGTTTTGCAACTTGCCTTCGTTGTTGATATATGTTGCAAATTTTTCAGTATAGGCTTCACTTGGAAGAATTACATCAGCGAATTTAATCGCTTTGTCTGCATGAGTTCCTTGATATATTACGAACGATTTTCGCAGTTTTTCAAGGTCAAAATCATCGCTGCCAAGCAAAAATGTCGTGGAAATTTCCTGTTTTTGAATTTTGTCATAAATTTCGTCCATTCCGCCTTCGCTTGTGAGTCCAAAATCAAGACCAGAAACCGCAGATGCAGTTTGGTGGAGTAGGTTGAAGGAGTTTTCGCCCATTTTTTCAGCGATATCAAGACAAATTTGATGTACAGCGTAGCCATCTTTTTCCACAAGAGCATTGCGACCGACTAAAATTGCCGATTTTTCGCCAAAAATTTCCGGAAATTTGCCAGCAATAACATCGCTTAATAATGATTTTTCAGTTCCAATATGCGTGAATTTGTAATTTGCGTTGAATTTTTCACCAATCATGAATACCTTGCAGCCGTTTTTCACCGCTTTTAAAATGCGAGCATTCAACAGTGGAGCTTCAAAACGGACATCGGAATTGACAATTAACAAGGTTTTCAAGTTCTCAAATTCGGCAATAGGTGTATTCAGCAGATAATTTTTGCGGTCGTTTGTTAAAATTTTTGCACCATCTTCGTTAATTTGAGTGTAATTACTGTGAAGTATATTGAAGAGTTTTTTTATCGCATAAAGGCTTTCAGCATCAGCAAATTTACCAGCAATCACGCACGCTTTTTCCCCAGAAAGCGACAGCTTTTCCGCAACAAGTTCAATGGCATCACTCCAAGACGATGGCATGAATGTGCCATTTTTTTTGATATAAGGCTTGTCAATTCGCTGAACTGAAAGACCATCGCAGGAAAAGCGTGAGCGGTCAGAAAGCCATTCTTCGTTAATTTCCTCGTTCAAAAGTGGTAGAATTCGCACAACTTTATTGCCTTTTGAATCAACGCGAATTGCACTCCCAAGGGAGTCCATAACATCAATTGATGGCGTTTTTGTTAATTCCCACGAACGATATGTGAAGGCGTAAGGCTTGGCGGTTAATGCACCAACTGGGCAAAGATCGATAATATTTCCCGAAAGCTCGCTTGTGATGTTTTTGTTCAAAAATGTAGCCACTTCTGTGTCATTTCCACGGTAAAACGAGCCAATTTCCGATGTTCCGGCAACCTCTTCCATAAATCGAACGCAGCGCATGCAGTGAATGCAGCGTGTCATTGCGGTTTTTATGAGCGGTCCCATTGGTTTTTCTTCAACGGCGCGCTTGGATTCGTCGAATTTTGAAGAGCACGATCCATATTTAACGGATTGATCCTGTAAATCGCACTCACCACCTTGGTCGCAAATTGGGCAGTCAAGCGGGTGATTAGCAAGCAAGAATTGCATAACATTTTTGCGTGCCTCCTTTGTCATATTGCTTTCTGTGTTCACAATCATACCTTCGGCAACATTTATCGCACACGATGCCTGTGGTTTTGGAGGGCCCGGTTGAATTTCAACAAGACACATGCGGCAATTTCCTGCGACGGAAAGGCGGTCGTGATAGCAAAAGTGTGGCACTTCAACAGATGCTACATCTCGGCAGGCTTGCAACACTGTGAGTCCTTTTTGAATGTGGTGTTCTGTGCCATTGATAGTGATTTTTACCGTGTTTTCAGACATCATTTAATGAGGTTAAGTTGCTGTCAATTTCGTTAAGTTTATGATTTGCCAAAAATTGTTTGTCAAGTGGTATTAAGTGATAAGACTCCAAGTATCCACCAAAACCAATTGCATCAGAGCTTTTAACTTCTTTCAAAAATTTCCTTAAATCTTCATTATTTTGTAACGAATGATTTTTAAAATATAAAAACAACGGGCGAGCAATCTTGTATTGTCCTGTTGAAATTGAATAGTTGCTTGGATTAACAGAATTCACTTTCACGGCGTGGAGTGCGGTTTTGTTTTCCATGTAGTGTGAATATCCAAAAATGCCAATTGCTCCCTTGCGAAGCGAAATTTTATGCACAACAAATGTATCATTTTCGCCAGATTCTATAAATTTGCCGTCGTTTCGAATTAATGCACAGCCTTGCTCAATTTTTGAACCATATTTTGCCTTAAATTCCGGCAATTTTGAACAATATTGCACAAGTGCGATGTGTGTGAAGGAATCGCGAGTTCCAGATGTTGAAGGTGGACCATATATAATTATTGCGATATCGGGCAGAAGTGGGTTAATTTGGCTCCATTTTTCATACGGATTTTTCACAATTTTGTTATCAATAACAACTTCCCTTGCGAATGCTTTGAAAATTTCTTCATCGGAAAGAGAGCGAATGAGGTCTGAACTTTGATTATTCGAGTGCATGGCGATGATTATGGCATCAAGACCAATTGGAATTGACATGTAAGAAACATTATTCTTCATACAGCGAACCTGTTCAGATTCCTTAATTGGGCGTGAAGCGTTGACGATATCCGGTGAATTTGTGCCGTTGCCGTTGCAAAATGCGGAAAAGCCACCACCCGTTCCAACAGCTTCAACAATTGGGGCTTTAATATTGGTTTTGTATGAAAATTCTTCTGCAAGAACAGTTGCAAATGGATACACAGTTGAAGAACCACTCATTAAAATGGCAGCACTACAATGAACCGATGCAATAAATGCAAAAATTGTGACTACGAAGTTCATATCTGTTATTTTTTTACAAATGTGCTTATAAGATTTTCAAGGCTAATTGCCGATTGAGTGTAGATAATCTCTTTTCCAGATTCAAGATATTTCTCATCAGCACCGGGAATTATTCCAAGATATCTTCCGCCTAAAATACCAGATGTTTTTATTGCTGCAGTGGAGTCTGTTGGAATTTTGATTTCACTTGCAACTTGCATAACAACTTTGACATCATAGGTGATTGGGTCAATGGAAATATCACTTACTGAGCCAATTTTATATCCTGAAATTTTGACATCAGAGCCTATTGATATGCCGTCGATATCGTTAAATTTTGCGTAAAATTCTTGCAAATTGTCTGCATCAACAGAATTTTTTTTCACAGAAAGTGCGATATAAGAAGCAAATGCAATGAATATTATTATGGCGATAATGGAAATAACACCCTCAACAACTCTTCCTGATTTTATCTGCTTGGAAAATATTTTAAACATATATAAATAATTCTTACTAAAACTTCTTGACAAAGAATTAACATACATTTTTTAATTGCAAGATTTTTCTACACAAATGAAACAAGAAATTAAACTGCTTGGTGTGAATATAGATCACATCGCCACAATTCGCAATGCACGAGAATCCTCCTTCCCAAGCCTTTCTCGTGCCGTTGAAATAATTAACAACTGCAAAGGTGTGGAACTTATAACAGTTCATCTTCGTGAAGACAGACGACACATTCGCGATGCCGATGTTGTGCTTTTGTGTGAGGAATCTCCCATTAAAATTAACCTTGAAATGGCTTGCACGCAGGAAATGGTTGACATTGCACTAAAAAATAAACCATATTCGGTCTGCCTTGTTCCTGAAAAACGAGAGGAAATGACCACAGAATCTGGTCTGGATATAATCACGCACAGGGAAAAAATTGAACATTGCATTAAACAATTGAAAGATGCGGGAATTGTTGTTTCGCTTTTTCTTGACCCAAACAACGAAACAATTCGCCTTGCAAAGGAACTTGGTGCTGATGTTGTCGAACTTCACACTGGGAAATATGCCAACACAACGGGTATTCACCAACAGGAAGAACTTGAAGAAATTACCGAAAGTGCGAAGTTAATTTCCAAACTTGGAATGCAATGCCATGCGGGACACGGCTTGACATATAAAAATGTTGTGAAGCTTGCAAAAATTGACGAAATTGAGCTTTTCAACATTGGACACTTCCTTATTGGTGAAGCGATTTACTGCGGATTGGAGAAATCTGTAAACAAGATGTATGACTTAATTAACGCTTAATATGACAGATATTTTGCGAAGTTTATTATGAAAACAAGCAATGCTTTGCCAAATATTACAATCAGCGTCACAAGTAAAAGTCCTGAAATTCCAATGAAATAACCAATGCCAACAAGAATTCCGTCAGTTAAAACAACACCAAGGGAAATAACAAAAATTGAAATTGAAGGCAGGTAGTTCGTTCCGGGAAATGGTAGTGCAATTAGAGTGCACATAATTAGCATGAAAAATGCGTGGATTTTGGTCATTTGTGGGTCAATCATCCACTTCATGCGTCCGCCTCGTGAAATTTTTGCAAGAATTGTTATGATAATGGTAGACTTCAACACAATTGTTTTGAGTGAGTCAATTTTAAATGAAATTTTGCGAACTCTTTCGGGAATTGCGACAATTTTTCTTCCAACAAGTGCGTTTAAAATGAATACAAACACAGGAATTGAAAGCATTGTTGGCATTCCGGGAGGATACGGTATTGGAAGAATTAAGGGAAAGACTGCAATTGCAATCAGTGTGAATTGGGAGTATTTGCTTATAATATCAAGTATGTCGCCAAACTTCACACGCCAAACTCCATGTTCTTTGTATGCAATGTTACGAAGAATTATCAAGAACATTCGCACAAAAACCATAGCATTGCGTTTGCGTTTTTCAAGCGTGCCCTTCACTTTGTGTGTTACATACAGAATAGATCCTCTCACTGCGATTTAAAAATTCAAATTCTTCATAAAAACATTTTTTTTAATTGTAAATAAAAAAATTCTTGCAATAATTATTATTAGAAAACAATTTTTCTTTGAAAGTTAATTTTATTAATCACGATGGACAAAAAAACAACCATAATCATTGTGATATCAGTATCAGTTATTGGTCTGTTTGCATATCTAATATTTTCCGGTGGAAAATCATCAAACGAAGGGGACGGAGATATGCCGTCTTTTAAATCGAGCGATGGTAAAAAAAGTGCAAAACGAAGCAAGAAAACTGACACGCAAAACTCTCAATCGCTAAATTCTCCAACATCACAATCGAACAACATAGAAGACGCTCAAAATCAATCATTTCAATCACAAAAATCACCATTGCAGCAAGGATACTTCAGTTCATCATCAATTTTAGAACAAAGCCAAATTGTCAGTGCAAGACGCAACAATTCGCAATCATACTCATCTTCTCCTCCCGTCTTAACGCAATTCGATTTTCAACCAACTACACCATCAAGCGGAGGAAATTTTAACAGCGGTAGCGGAAGCTCAGGTGCATCATATTCATCGCAAAACCCTCGCATGCAAACATGCACAACGGCACTTAAACCAATTCTTGATTCCAAATCTACTGATGTTACAGCAATAACCAGCGCACTATTGAACGTTGTCGGATTTTCAATGCTGCCTGTTGAAGCACAAAACGTTCATATCAGAAGTGTTATTAGTCAAACCAAAGGTCCGTCCGCTGAAGGATATTGCAAATTGATAATTCAAAGCACAAACCCGCAGTCAATCAATGCTGCATCACTTTACACAAACTGCCAATCAATGGTGAAGAATTTCTACAACACCAAAGGTTCCAATGCAACGGAATACGATGCCATTATTGCATTTGAAAGTATGGGAATTTTAAACGGCGCAACAACGTCTGCACAAAAGAAATCTACACTGCAAAAATATCTTGGAGCAGACTACAACATAGTAATTACCGCAATGAACGGACTCAATTCCACAAATCTTGCAATGCAATCAAATATAATTTGTGCGAAAGCATCATCGGGCATTATAAATGGCGTTAATTCTTCAAGCGCATACCTAACCTGTCTTTCAACAATTAATTCTGCAAAAAGCAACAATGTTTCAGATGTCAAAATCGCACTACCAGTTTATGAAAAGCTAATCGCAAGCGACCAAACAACCCTTGATAAATACTACAAGGAATTTATCGTAGGAACAAAAACTGCCGAAGCGGTTTGCACGTTCATTATAAAAAACGCGACACTTGCAACAGATGCAAACAAAGCATTATCTGGCATGGTTCTAAATTCATCAGAAAGCGTAAATCAATCGTGTGATACGCTTGTTAATAGTGTAAAATCAACATATAATGACTATCTTCTAAACTCAGATATAGATTATATATCAGAAATTACCCAATCAATTGGTTCTTATGAGTTTTTAGTGCCAAATGTATATCAAGCAGGAGCAGTAAAAACGTTTATCACCAATAAAATTACAAATTCATCGTTTAATGGCCTGTCTTCTGATAATAAAAATCTTATTACCAAAAGATTATACGCAACATATTACAGCCTAAGTTCATTCACAAACCC
>CANKQN010000014.1 GCA_947485035.1 Rickettsiales bacterium
ATACACTAAAAATTGTGGGTATTTGGCAGAAACTCAATTATGAAAAGGGTTTTGGAGGACTTTGCGTTGTGGGGAAGTGGGCGAGATTTTTTTTCTCCATCAATTTTGTTCTACCATAGTGATACACTGAAAAGGCTTAAAATACAAAATTGTAGGTTTCTCAGAAACAAATAATTGCCTCCCTCTCTCTTAAATTTTAGTAATTAACGCAATTGCTCTTCCAGCATTTGCGAAAGATGGGAAATTTATTATTGATAGCATTGGTTATTCTCCACAAATATTGTCACAATATAGCGGTGGCACGATCGTTTATGGCGTTGGCTTTGCTTGTAGCAGAATCAATTAGTCTTTTTTTGGCTCAAGTAATCGCCTCTAATTGTCGTATATTTCCAACTCAAGCTTGGAGAATAAATGCAAATCTCTTCCTTTCAAATATAATTTACAATCATTTGCTAATAAAGTTTCGCCTTAACCAATGTTGGAGGAAAGTGCAACTTCTAATAATTTCTTGACATTTCCATCGCGAAATATTGTGCTGAAATAGTTAAATTTTAGCATGTATGCAGGAAAGATTGATTATTTTTGATACAACTCTTCGAGACGGCGAACAATGCCCAGGGGCGGCAATGCATCCGGAAGAGAAGCTTGCCATAGCAAAAATGCTTGATAGAGCTGGTGTTGATATTATTGAAGCGGGGTTTGCGGCTTCAAGTCAAATTGATTTTAATGCCATATCCCTCATCGCAAAAAACATGCAAAATGCCAGAGTATGCTCGCTTTCAAGGTCTACTGAATCAGATATTCTAGCCTCCGCAAATGCAGTTAAGCCTTGCAAACGGGGGGGAAGGGTTCATGTTTTTCTTGCAACAAGTCCAATTCACAGGGAATTTAAGTTGAAAAAAACTAAAGAGCAAATTCTTGAAATAATTGAATCATCTGTAAAATTTGCACGCAATTTATGTGAAGATATTGAATGGTCAGCAGAAGATGCCACACGAACGGAACTTGATTTTCTTGCGAAATGCGCTGAAGTTGCAATTAAAGCTGGGGCAAGAACCGTCAATTTACCAGACACAGTCGGCTTTGCAACACCAAAACATATTCAAGAAATGGTGAAATATATTCAACAAAACGCAAATGGAATTGAAAAGGCAATAATTTCAATGCACGGACAAAATGACCTTGGGCTTGCAACGGCAAATACCCTTGCAGGCGTTGAAGCAGGAGCAAGACAGGTTGAATTAACCATAAACGGAATTGGCGAGAGAGCTGGCAACACGGCGTTTGAAGAGGTGGTTATGGCAATCAAGACTCGTGGCGATATTTTCCCAAATGTTGATATTTCCCACATAAACACAAGGTTAATTAAACCACTTTCCGAACTTGTTTCTAACATTACGGGCTTTGTTGTTCAAAATAACAAGGCAATTGTTGGTGCAAATGCTTTTGCGCATGAATCGGGGATTCATCAAGATGGTATGCTGAAAAACCGTGGAACTTATGAAATAATTGAACCTTCGACAGTAGGTATTAACGAAACGAAAATTGTCCTTGGAAAGCATTCAGGAAGAAATGCTCTTAAAAATTCAATTGAAAAGCTTGGCTTTGAAATCAAAAACGATGACCATCTTCAAGAAATCTTCAACAATTTTAAGGAACTTGCTTCCGCAAAAAAGCATATAACCGACGCTGATATTGTCTATTTAATGAAAGACTCTTCTTCAAAAACAAAATCCATCGAGGGTTTCAAACTTGCAAACCTTGTTTATTCAAACGACGGCACAACAAAAGCAACAGTTTCACTTGAGCAAAATAGCAAAATTACAACACAAACATCAACAGGAAACGGAACAATTGATGCAATTTTTATTGCGATTAGGGAGCTCACCAAAGCGGATTTCAACCTCGATCTATACCAAGTTCACGCTGTAACAGGCGGCACTGACGCCTTGGGTTCTGCAACAGTTCGCCTTCAAAAAGAAGGAAAGCACTACACAGGAATATCCTCCGATGTTGATGTAATTAAGGCCTCCGCAATGGCTTATATTGAAGCGATTAACTGTTTTTTGACTCAATGAATTTTAAGAAAATTGGAATTTTGGGAGATGGTGCAATGGGAAGTGCAATTTTGCATATTATTTCACAAAATGGATTTGAAGCCGAGGTTTTTTCGCGAAAATTGGGAAATATTGAGAAAATGTCAAAATGCGATGTCGTGTTTATTTGCATTCCAAGCGGGGTGATTGTGGAATATGTTGATCTGCTATCGCAAGTTTTAACGGTTGTTTGTTGTTCGAAGGGGCTTTCAGGAAGCAATGATGCCTTTATTTCAAAATTGTTTGATGAAACGCGTTTTTGCGTTTTAGCGGGACCAAATTTCGCAAATGAGATTCTTGCAAATGCAAGGACTATTACGACGCTTGCTTCGAAGGACTCACAAAGAATGATGCAAATTTCTTCAATACTCAGCGGAAATTTACTGGAACTTCAAACAACGAGCGAGGTTCTTGCTGTGGAAGTTTGTGGAATTGTGAAAAATGCAATTGCGATAATTATGGGATACTATTCCGTAAAAACAGATTTTTGGAACGAGAAGTCTCTTGTTCTAACAAAATGTTTTGGCGAACTTTCGCAGATTTTACAACATTTTGGCTGTGATAAATCAATTTTGGAACTTTCCTGCGGTATTGGTGACATTTTCCTTACATGTTCCACAACGAATTCACGAAACTTCAAATTTGGTGCAAATTTTGCCAATGGAATTAAAGATTTCAGTAAAACGGTTGAGGGTGTGCGGTCTTTGGAGTTTATCTCAACGATTGAACTTGAAATTCCAACACTAAAATGGTGTGCCGAAATGCTTCACAAAGCTTAGCGATGTCTATATTATGACAGGGTATCGCTCGTCTTTTTTGAAAATGAAAGATATAATGCTAGTGCAATTGCCTGAATTGAAAATCCAACAACGATAGCGGTTAGCATTAGAACGGAGGGGATTGGGTCTGTGAATGTTGCGTTTGTTGTTTCGGGGCTGTAAAACGATGCAATTGAATTTGCCTTGTACGCAATTGTTATGAAAAGCAAAATGGACGATGATGAGAATATTGAAAAACAAATAATTTTACGAAAATACGATTTCCAGTAGAAAATTCCAAAAAGCCCCATAGAAAACGCCAGTGCGAATGCGATGTATCCAATCTTGAAAACCAGTGATGACATTAAATCATTATAACAATATTTGTTGGAAGTGTTCCGTTTGAATGGAAAAATCAAGGAAATTTTAAAAAAAACTTGACAATTAAGATTTGAAGTAAAACAAGTAGTTTTGTTAATGATAACATTGCTATGATCGCTATTGATAAAATTTCTAAAACTGAAATAAAACAAAACTTTGCAACTGCTGAAAACGACAGTGGCTCGCCAGAAGTTCAAATTGCACTGATGACATCAAGAGTCGTGCAAATTACAAAACACCTGCAAATCAACAAAAAGGATTTCTCAGGCAGAAGAGGTCTTCTTATCATTCTTGGAAAAAGAGCAAGACTGCTTTCATACCTTAAAAGAAGGGATTCCGCTCGTTACTACTCTCTAATTGAAAAATTGCATTTAAAAGACAAAAGCTAATGAAATACGAAGTTCGTGTTCAACTGAAAAAAGATGTCCTTAATGTTGAAGCAAAAGAGGTTCTTTCAGCAGTAAAATCACAAGGATTTTCATCAGTTTTAAGCATTCAAACTGCAAAATTGTTCATTTTGGAAGTTGAAGGAGATGAATCAGAAGCTTTTTCCTCGGTTACAAAGGTTGCGAAGGAAATTCTTGCAAACGAGGTTATTGAGAGCTTTTACATAACAAAAGTTAATGAAGCTTAACTTCTTTGAAAGGTTTGTAATTAAGACCATAACATCGGCAGTGCTTTTTTTCTGCATAATTCTTTCTCTGTATATCCATATTTTCGGCAAAATTACCGCAGGTGGTGGATTTCAAGCTGGTGCACTTTTGGCTTCCGGTATTGTTATATACGAATATTTCAATCAAACCAGTCTAGTTTCCAAAAAAAATCTCAACATATTAACATTTTGCGGACTTTCGATCTATTTCGCAACTGGTGCAGCTTCAATTTTTTTTGGCGGCGACATCTTTGAATATGCCTCATTTGGTGCGGAATATGGTCATATTTTTGGCTCTTTTTGTGTAGAAACCGGCGTTTTTTTCGTTGTAACATCGGCAATAATACGTCTCTCACACTTAATTGCAAAAAATTAACACCACAATTGCAGTATTGCATAAAAAAAAGATTGAAAATATAAAATCCCCTCATTAAAAACAATCAACTGTAATAATGTATGAAGAGGAACCTGTATTTGCTAGCATTTTTGATATTCTGCGGATTTTCCGTACTGACTGCAATTAAAGTCAATGAAAAACTCATCCACAACGAGGACGCAATTATGCAAAACTTCCTCAATACCAATGCCGAAGAAATTCTTGCAAACCAACCAGAAGAATTCGACGAAGATTACGAAAAAGAGACTGACGCCCGCAGAATTTCCTCAACGCAAACCGTAAAGTCAATGTTACAGGCTCTTGATGTTTCGGCGGACGACATTGCGCAGATTGGTCAATTAATTAGCGTTGACAAATTAAAGGTTGAAAAGGGATCTTATATTAAAATGCACTATCGAGATGATATCGATGAAATTCCGGAAGATGTCTCAATTCACCCGTTCTATCCAAAAGCCAGTGACCGTGTGCGAAATATTCAATATCTATCATTCCCAATTGAACATACGAGGTATATTTTCAAAAAACCGGAGGATAAAATCACACTTCAACGCAACAAGATTGTGATAACAAACAAGCCGGTTTTTGTGAGTGGCAAAGTGAACGGAAGTCTTTATGATTCGTTCATGGATAACAATGTTCCTTCGGGCATTTTTCAAACATTTGTGAATATTTATAGCTACGATATCGATTTCCAGAGAGACCTTCGCGCCGGCGACACATTTGGCATTGTTTATGACGCAAAAGTGAATGACGAAGGTGCCATTGAAGGCATTGGCAAGGTGCTTTATACCAAGCTTGGATTGAAAAAAAGTAAAAAAGATTTTGAATATTTTGCCGCAAAAAGAGATTCTTCAAGCAGGGCTTATTACGACCGAAAAGGAAGGGCGGCTTTAAAAGCGTTCATGAGAACTCCCGTAAATGGTGCAAGAATATCGTCAAAATTTGGCTTAAGAAGACACCCAATTCTTGGATATTCAAAACTTCATACGGGAACAGATTTTGCAGCACCATCTGGGACGGCAATTTATGCTGCTGCTGATGGCATCATTACTTTCATCGATTGGAATGGTGGACCTCGTCGCGGATATGGAAGATACACAGTGATTAAGCATAACAATACATACTCCACGGCTTATGCTCACCAACTGCGGTTTGCTCCAAAGCTGCAAAAGGGGTCGAAAGTGCGTCAAGGACAAGTTATTGGATACGTTGGATCGACCGGATATTCAACTGGTGCCCACTTACACTACGAGGTTATTAAAAACGGTGAAAAGATTAATCCATCGGGTATAACATCTTTTGCAAGCAACGAAGTCTCGCCACAAGATAGACCATCACTTATGTCAACAATCCGCCTTGTTGACGACCTCGTGAAGGCATCGAAAAAACGATAATTGGTGACCACACCTAAACACCCGCATAAATGAATGTGTTTCCAATGAATATTGTTGGCTGCATGTTATTATGCGGAGCTCCATTTCCACTTGATGCCGTTGTCGCATTATTTGTGCCACGCATGTCCATGCCTGTTCCTCCGGATTTTGAAAATTGAGACCTGGTGTTATTTGTGTCGTAGGTGTGAGTATGTGGTCCATTTTCCGCAGCCGTAAGTGAGTGAGTTTCAGCTCCAACAACCTGCCCAAAAGTGCGGTTTGTTAAGCCCAACCCTTGCCCGACCGCAGCATTGACTCTGCCTTGACAGTCTGGCAATGTGAATGTTGTCAAACCATCTCCACCTCCACACGCCGTGCCAATTATTGCAAAAAGTGAGGAATAGACCGTTCGCGAAACTGCCTGCCCATTACACAAAAGCCACTTGCCGTGATTCGCACTTTGAAGCGAGTGTTTGTAATCGCCAATAAAATGTGAAGCTTCAATTATTGGCTTGTTTGTTAAAGATGTGTAACTTCCATCAAACAACGTGGGCTTGTTTGCTAAATCGGTATAACTTCCACTGGTTGCAACGGCTGAAAGAGTTGGAACTGTTGGAATTATTGGCTTGTTTGTTAAAGATGTGTAACTTCCATCAAACAACGTGGGCTTGTTTAAAATCTGCGAAACGCCAGATGTTGAGTTCCAGTCTGCGTTTTGTGCTCCACCTGAGGCAATCCACCCATTTTCGGAAAAAATGTATCTTAAGCCCAAAGATTGCACAAAAAATTCACAACCAATTACAGGGGCAAAGAAATTCCAACTCCTATTCTTTGAAAATAAACCAATATTGTTTGGCTTTTTAAATTCAGAGGAAAATATATACAATTCGCCGTCCTTTGGGCTTAATGGCAGCGATGGTGTGAGGTCGGCGACTACATGAAAAATAAACGAGTCCATTTTGGAGAAATTCTCGTTAATTGTAACATCCGGTGAAGATTGGTTTTGCAAAAGCATTTGCATTGATATATTGTTCGTTTGCACTGTGCGTAAAAAAATTATACAAAGTGTGACGATTTTTTATAAAAACCAAGGAAGCAGCTTTTTAAATGGAGGCGTGAAGAGTGTCCAAAATTTTACACAATTTCAAACGCCTTGTATAAAAATTCTGGTTGTAATCATAGACATTTGCGGCTTTCCAAAATAAATCCGCAAGGTGATTTATATATTTTGCGTAAATAATTTTATAGTTGGAAAATAGAAAGTTAATCACATTTGGAAAATTATTCATTGAATATTTTTCTGCAATAAATGGAAAATAATTATTTTTTAGAAAATCGATTTTTTCAGATATTTTTACAAATGGCGTGAGGTCAGCCGATTGCAAAAATTCATTTGCGATATTTTTCAGAATATCTAAAAGTGCATCGCATTCATTTAACTTGATAAAAAAAGAAGTTGAATTAATTAAATCATATTCTGCAATAAATTCCAAAAAGGATTTTTCAGATTGCAAAAATTTATCTTGAAATGGCAAATTATTTGCGAAACTTTGTGAATTGATTTGCATGAAGAAATTTAATTATTTATTTATTTTTAATAAAATACTATGGAAAATATTTTCAACAGAAAAATTATTTTTTCCCGTAAAAAAAGAATTAATTTTAATAACGCACTATATTTAAAAATTCAAGAAACAATTATCGAAGATCTTTCCGATTATTTATTTATTTTTAATAATGCGGAGAAAATAAAAAAAATTCTTTTTTTAAATGAAGAAAATCACCACTTACAATTGGGTATTTTTAATGGTGCAAAATTAAACAGTTTACTTTTTCTTGAAAATGATTTATTAAATATTGAATTATTGGCAGCGTGTGAAAAATCAGATTTAATTATTGGAATTAATTCGTTTCACAATGTGAATTATTTGGAGAATTATTTTAATTCAATAAAAAAATGCTTAAACGATGGTGGTGTGTTTTGCGGGAATTTTTTTGGCAATAATAATTTATCAGAATTAAAAAAAATCATTATTACAAACGATTCCGAATTTTCTCAGAAAATATATCCACGATTTAACCCAACAATTTCACCCGAATCCATTATTGGTATTTTGCAGAAATTCAATTTTCAAAACATAACAATTGCAAGCGAGAAGATTAATTTTGAATTTAATTTTACAGATGCCATGAATTTTTTAAAATCAATTAACGAGCGAAACTACATTCATCAAATGCAAAAATCTGCACCAAATCGCAAAATATTCACGGAGAATATCCCAGAAAAAATTACCCTTGATTTTGATATAATTAAATTCTATTGTAGTAAATAATTGTGTAAAAAATTCATGAAAATTATTGCTTTGCTTTTTATTTTACTCCACTTTTCCGCAAATGCAAAAATTAACCCAGAGGGCAATCCCCAGATATCACAAATTAACGCAAAACTGCATGATATCACTAATTTAAAGGTGGAATTTCGCAATGAAGTTGATGGAGTTGTTGAGAAAGGGGTTATTTTCTATAAAAAAGACCAAGGACTTTTCATGAAATATCACACAATGCCTGTGACAATTCTTGTAACAAAATCGGTTGTGACATACTACGATTCCAAGCTTGACCAGAAGTCTCACATACCAACACAGAAATCTGCTGCTAGAATATTCACATCGCTTTTGGAAATTAATAATAACACATTTGATATTTTAAAAATTGAAACACTGCCGGAAGCGGTTGTTGTTCGTGCAACGATTAAAAATCTTAAAGATGAAGGCGTATTTTCAATGTATTTTTCACGCAGCGATTTTATGCTTAGAAGGGTGGATATTGAATCGCCGGATAGTCACGATAAAAATCGCATAGACCTTTACTCATACACATTTCCGAGCATTTCAAACGAGAGATTTAAATCGATAAACATTGAAAAAGATTTAAAATGATTTCGCAATTAGTACTTGGAAAATCTCGCCCATCTGTTCGGAGTCGATTAATCTTGCTATGCCATCGCGATTTTTTGGATTAATTAGATTCAAAATGCCATTTTCAACAAGAAATTCACCCTGCGTTGAAATGCTTGCCTCAATTTTGTTTGCCGCAAAAAATTCCCGCATTAGATTGAAATCAACAAGGTGTGTGATATCTGTATTTCCGATGTTTTCCAGAATATTTGTAGTTTTTTTACCTTCAAAAATGCCCTGCAAGGTTGAGGTATCGGGGCTTTGCGTGAAGCCGTAGTCGATCGCTAAAAATATTGATTTTGCACCATGCATAATTTCGCAAATCTCGCTTAAAATGCCACTTTCAACAAAAGGTATTTCAAAAAATGTATTTTGATTATTTTTTGCAACGTTGAATATTGTTTTTTTATTGTTGGCATTAATTGGGACTTGCTCGAAAGTAAAATTATTACTTTTTTCCGTCACAATAATTTCATAAATATTATTTTCTTGCTTTACGAATTGCTTAATTGGCAGTGCATCAAAAAATTCATTTGAAAAAAATACAAAAATATCATTTTCATAATTATTCAGGTTTTTTTTAAATGATACAATATCGGGGAAAAATAATTTTTCCATCACAATATTATTCAGTGATTTTTTTTGCATATCAATTAATATTTCGGAAAATTCAATTGAATTAAATGTGATTTTTGAAATTAATTCACTTAAATTTGAAGCCCCCAACCCATGCAAAGACTCCACAAAATTCAAAATATCAAACGCCAACTTTCCGGTTCCACCACCAAATTCTACAAAATGAATTTTGCGCACACCATTTGATATCTTCAACAGTGAGTCGATAATGTATGAGGCGATGACTATGCCAAAAGCGTTGGAAATTTCCGGCGATGTGGTGAAATCTTGCATTATTGGGCTTTTTTTTGCATAATATCCCATACTTTGATGACAAAGTGCAAGTGTAATAAATTCGTCAAGTGGTAAAAATCCACGAATTTTGATTATATCCGAAATATACGATTGCATTTTCTATAATAAATTAATTGCTGTGATAAACTTTTTTTTCGGTAAATACATAATTTAATTGAATATCGTGTTTTTCTGGTGTAAATTCGATTTTTTGAAATTCAAATGCAACGCCAATTTTTATTATTGATTTATTTGCCAGGTATTTATCATAAAATCCACCACCATAGCCAACACGAAAACATTTTTCATTAAATGCCACAAGTGGGATAAATATTATTTCGGGAATTAAAATATTTTTTATAATTTGTGGATTAAATGTTTTATTTTCAAACATTAAATTAAATTGCTTCGGTGCTTTTAATGATTCGAAATAATTAATTTTTTTTTCTGAGAAATACTCACAGAAATTAATTTTATTATTTTTTATTTTTGGAAAATATTTTTTACATTTGACTAAATTGCATAATTCCAAAATTGAGACCTCGTTATTAATTGGAAAATAAATGCCGATTTTTTTATTTAATAAATTAATTTTCTGTATAATTTTTTTGCAAATAATCGATGAATGTAATTTCCAAGTATTTTGATTAATTAAATTTCTTTTTTTGATAACTGCTTTGCGAATTATTTTTTTTTGCATCCTTTATATTTCATATTCAACAGAAATTTCTTCGGCGATATTTCGCAAAATACATTTTTGTATTTTTGTTTTTATTGAGTTAATCTGTGGATAATTATTTTTTATTTTACCGCATATTTCCTCCGCCATTTCTTCGATATATTCAAAATGTTTTGATTTTGCAATTTCATTAATTTGCTGTAAAATTAAATCGTAATCAACAACTGAATTTTTGGAGAAATTATAGTTAATCACAGCGGATATAATTATTTTCGTGGGATTTTTCCTCTCATTTTCATAAATTCCAACGGAGGCAATAATTGGGATATTTTTTAAATCAATAATCATAAATCTTTTTTTTATTAAATTAAATGCGTGCGATTTAATTGCAAGATTTCTTTTTCGCAAAAAATGCCATTTTTATTTTTCGTAAAAACCATCAGGGCAAATGTACCTCGCTTCGATGTCGACCCCAGCCACGCACTAAATGATTCCACAACCGTTTGACGAATCTCCCTGTGGTTCTGATGGAGAATGCGATACGATTTTTCAACAATCATGCGAATTTCCGATTTCGTAAGGTTGAAAATCTCTTGTGAAAATTGTATGCAATTGTCATTTTCAGTCGCGATCAAAGCCCACCCTGTAGAGAATTTTTTTTTTATCAATAAGTTCGTTTTCAAGGTTTGAAATGGTCTTCAAGATTCCCATTTTTTGCTGATGCGAAAATTCAAACGAGTGTCGAATATAGTTGCGTGTGAGTGTTTTATCTTGATTTGTCACATCTTCAAACCATGGAACTTGATTTTGCGTCATAAATTCGACGATTTTCGACTTTTCGACTGTGTGAATCATTGGGCGACAAAATTCAACATCAAACATTTGCGAGCGTTCTTGCATTGAAACCAACCCAGCAATACCAGTTCCACGCATTGCGTTCATCAGAAATGTTTCGATTTTATCATCAATATGATGTGCCAGCATTACACTTGTGATGTTATTTTTTTTGCAAAAATCAGCTATCAAACCATATCTTGCATTACGTGCGCTTTCCTCAATTGCGGTTGCGATATCATCGTGAATCCAGTTCAAAATAATACCATCAACACCCCACGATTGCACAATTTTCAAGGTCTCGCTTGCAACACTTGCGGAAGATTCTTGCAAGTTGTGGTTGACTATTATTGCAAAAACCTTGGCATTTTTCACAATTTGCGAACAAACCTTCACAAGAAACATACTGTCAACACCACCGGAACACGCAATACACACGGTTTTATGCGAATTGGCATGTTGCAGAATAGTGCTATGAAGTTTATGCATTGGTTTTTTAGGCAAAATCGTTGTAAAATTTTGTATCATCTTCACTAATGGATGTCTCTGGCTGCATAATTGTTGCCTTAATGAAAATCACCGTTTCAACATTATTCACAGATTTCGCACTTCTGCCGAAAAGAACGCCAAGGTATGGAATGTCTTTTAAATATGGAATTCCAACATTTGAAACTATTGTTTTTTCTTCATTAAAACCACCAACTACCATAATTTCACCGCTTTTGATACGCAATGTGGAATTTAGCTCTTTTTTTTCAATAATTGGAATGCTGTTTGTAATTGATGCCGACGATGTGTTGGAGCTGCTGAAAGTTGAAAGGAAGCTTGCTGCTGGGTCTGAAATCGTCGTTGAAACAGAAGAAAGAACGGGGTGAATGTTCATTGTTACTTCGTTTTTATCGATATCCGCGGTTGCTTGCAAATCCAAAATAATTCCAACGGGAATTGTGTGAATTGTGCTTTGCACGATAATAGGATTTGTTGCAGTTGATGTTGCTCCGGTTACAGTTGTAAATGAATTTTGCAACTGTGGTTGAAGTGAAAAGTAGACGTAGTCCTTTGCAAACGAAAGCTTGGATTTTTGGTTATTCATGACATTTAAACGAGGTGAGGCAATCGCTTTTGTCGTGCCAAATGTTTGCAAAAACTGGACAGCTGCTGAAAGCCCACCACTTGCAATTGTTATAGCAAACGGACTTGCTAACGATATACCGGCGGTTGAAGTTGCAGAAAATGGAGCCGAGACTGCTGTTGACCCAGTTGAGCTGAAATTAATACCAGTTGCAAATTCATCATTCAACTGAACTTCAACAAGTCTAACTTCAACAAGAATTTGTGCGGTTGCAACTTTTTTTACTCTATCAATATACTCTTCAACCTCTTTTTGAATAATTAAAGGGGCACGAAGTGTAACGATCCCCGCCTGTTTGTTAATAGAGTATAGTGTGTCTTTTTTTTGTGAAACGATATACTTAAGACCATTCTCAAACTCCACCCACATTGATGGATTGTTGATATTCATCGAGCTGTTGTAAAGCCCATTGTTGTTCTGTCCAGCAATGCCATTTATGCCACCGGTCATTCCGCCGTTCATTCCACCACTACCATTTAGATTTCCATTAAAAGATTGGTTTATGTATGGGTTTGTGTTGGTATTTTGATTTCCAACGCCAGATGATGTTGACTGTGCGTTATTCACAGCAGCATTCATGCTGTCGATAAACGAAATGTTGTAGTTCTTTGTAAAAGGCTTGTTTGCAGTAAATCTTACAACGTTTTCACGAACGGAAATATTCAACTGTGCAAGCTCTGCCATTCTTTCAAGAACATCTGCAGCTTTTGTATTTTTAACTGAAAGAATTATTGCACCTTCCACACTTGGATCAATCTCAATATCAATACCAGCAAGGTTGCTGACCTCCATTATTGCGTCTTTGATTGAAACTGTTTCGTCAATGCTTACGCTAATTTTTTTCGAACCAAACGCACCCATTTGATCTGCAATTGTTTTTTTTGCTTCAATTTCTTTTTGAACTACCGTTTTTGCAACTTCTTCAATTTTTGTTTTAATAAATTGCTTGCTATCGTATCTTTTAAGAATTAGATCGGAGTCAAGATCGATATTTTCCATCGTTTTGCCATAGTCTCTTTCTTCCTTTTTATTGTGCAGTGCCTTTCTATCGTCTTTACGAGCTTCATTAAAATCACTTCTACTTAAGCGTTTTTCAGTAACAACTTCAACATTCGGATTAATAACAGAAATTGCCACGGGTTTTGCGACTTCCACAGGTTTAACAGCTTCAATCTTCACAGGCGCAACTACAGGTTTAACTGTTTCAACCTTTGGAGCTTCAACTTTTGGAATTGCCACAGGTTTTGCGACTTCTACAGGTTTAACAGCTTCAATATTTGTTGGTGCTTTTTCAGGTGGCAAAGTTGGTGTTAAAGTTGGGTTTTCACTTGAAACAGCTACTTTTTCCACGAGTTTTGCGACTTCCACTGGATTAACCGCCTCCACCTTTGGAACTTCCACTTTTGGTGCAACGACTGGTGTTTTTTCCACGGG
>CANKQN010000015.1 GCA_947485035.1 Rickettsiales bacterium
CACGGCACTTTACGCCGCTTGGAAAGCGTGGAAAACAAAAGTTGTGAAACATCGCTTCGCATATTCAACCATAAGCCAACTTTCGTATATACTCTCTTCATTTATGATAGCAACGCCAATGGCAATAATGGCGGGAACTTTGCACATTGTTTCGCATTCGATCTGTAAAATTGTGCTTTTTTACATTGCAGGAATTTTTTCCGCAGTCTATGGATTTCATTCAACTGGGGAATCGGCGAAGTTGGCACCTCATATAAAAATTTGGATAGGCTGCCTTGCGTTTTGCGGTGCTTCAATTATTGGATTTCCATTTTTACCCGGCTCATTTGGGAAAGATTACATGATTATCGCCGATTGGAAAACCCACCACTACGCTTCAATATCCTTTCTCGTTGTTGGTTCATTGATAAACATTCTGTATATTTACCCAATCGTGAAAGCGGGTTTCTTCACAAAAAATCCCGTTCATATTGAAAAAAAACGCATACCACTCACAATGAGGATTGCAATTATTTCAGGTGTTTGTATCGCAATATCAATGAGCATCTTCATCGATAACATAGTCAAATTTTTCACTCTATATGCTTAAAGTAGAAGATTTACGCAAAAATGCCTTATCAGGACTGCTCGTTTCGTTTATAGCTCTCCCCCTTTGCCTTGCAATATCAATAGCCTCCGGTTTTCCAATTCTTGCTGGGTTCATCACAGCGATAATCGGCGGACTGTTGGTGTCTCATTTAAGTGGTTCGCATGTTACGATTAATGGTCCTGCTGCTGGTATGATTGTTGTTATTCTTGATTCAGTTGAAAGGCTTGGCGGCGGCGATGTTATTATGGGATATAAACTGACACTGGGAGCAATTGTCGTTGCATCAATCCTTCAAATTGCCACAAGTTTCACAAAAATACCAACCCTTATGCGAAAATTTCCGGAGGAAGTAATTCGAGGAATGATGGTTGCAATTGGGAGTATTGTCATTTTAAAGCAAATTTTCACAGTGTGCAGCTATCAAATGCCAAAACACAAAATGCTTCAATTAATCACAGATATTCCACTTGCACTTGGTGGTATGCAGGTTGAAACATTTGCAATTGGCATTTTTGTTATTGCATTTATCATTTTTTGGGGCAGGTTGGTGAAATCAGGGTTTTTGGCAAAAATTCCGGTCTACCTTTTGGTAATTGTCATTGCATCAATTCTTGCATTTGCCTTCAATATTGCGGGAAATCACCACTATTTATTCTCGTCTTTTGCACATCAATCAAGCCATCTTTTTGTTGAATTGCCAAGCTCGATTTTGAAAGCATTTGCACTGCCATCGTTTGATGGTCTTACAAGTAAAAACTTCATAATTTCCATTGCAATGATATTTGCCGTTGGTTCAATTGAAACAATTCTTTCTGCCATTGCGGTTGATAAACTTGACATTCAAAAAAGACGCACGAACCTTCAAAAAGATCTTCGTGGCGTTGGAATTGGGAATTTAATCTGCGGTGCGATTGGCGGTCTTCCAATGATTGCTGAAATTGTGAGGTCGTCTGCAAATATTAAATACGGGGCAACAAATAAGTGGGCAAACTTCTTTCACGGCTTGTTTTTACTGGTTTTCATCGTGTTTCTTACAAAATTAATAGGCTTTATTCCGCTTTGCGTTTTAGCAGCAATGTTGATGCTTATTGGCTGGAATTTAATCAATATCAAGCTTATAAAACAGATGTATGCCCAGTGGAAACCTTCAATTTTGGTGATAGCATCGGTTGTTTTTTTCACACTGTGGATAGACCTTCTTGTTGGTATTATAAGTGGTTTGATCGTTTATTTTGCCTTTAAAAAGCTTGTTTTTTGGAATAAGTAATTGCGTTTATGAAACAAATTGTCTTATTCTCCCTGCTGTTTTCATCAACGGTTTATGCCGGGGAATTGCAAATGATTCACCAGCTTTCAAATATGAATGGCACGGCGTTTGGATCAAATTACACAAAGCAGAATTATTATTCGTATTTGGAATTAGGTCTTTCAAAAAAATCATCGATTGGTGGAAGTGTGAATTCGGCAAGTATTGATTCAACTTACAACGGCGTAACGAAGCAGTATGCGATTTTTGGTCCTGAGGTTTTCCATCGATACAAATTTTTTGCACACGGAAAACACGGATTTGTTTTGCAAAATGTGGTGAAATTTCCAAACGCATACGATGAAAACAAGCATCTTGGGCTTATGCCAAAACAATGGGATTACGAAATTCGAGTTCTTGGACTTTACAATTTCAAAGAACGCCTCGTCAGCAGCATAGTTCACGATTCCACGCCATACTTTGCCCGCTACGAACTTGCCTATCGCAAGCGTTTTAACAACCCATTTGACGAAGTTCGCTTCGCATTTGTTGGAGGTTTTGATGTTGGGTACAATCTTAAAATTCTTGTGCAGGACAACATCAATTGGAATATAAATTCAACAGGAACGAGCGTGCTTAACAGCACATATTCAAATTTTGATATCACAAAAGATGCAAATAATATTGTAACAATTTCGCTTTTTTACCACATCAATAACAAAGTTGCATTGCAAGCGGGTTACGCACAAAGGCTTTCGGGAAACAATCCATTTTACGACAAACACGGAATTACGATTGGCGTATGGAGTGTTCTATGATTATTGTCCATCGAAAACATATGTGTAAATTCCCTCCCATTCAAGTACTTTTTTCACATATCTGCGTGTTTCGTAGAATGGCATAAGTTCGATAAACATAACCATATCTTGATAATTTTCCACGGTGAAATATATGCTTTCCCATTTTGCAAGGTTGCCATAGCCAGCGTTATAGGCTATTAGTGTTTTCGCATACGAGCCATTATATTTTTCCAGAAGGTCGTTAAGGTAAATTGTTCCAAGATAGATATTGTATCCCGCATTTGTTTGAAGTTTAACGCTATTGTAGGCAATTCCGTGTTTCGAACAGACAAATTTCGCAGTGTTTGGCATAATTTGCATCATTCCCTTTGCCCCAGCACCAGAACTTATCTGCTCCGTAAAATTGCTTTCTTTTTTGATAATTGCGTGAAGTAATGCAAGATGATTTTCCTTTATCGCACCAAGGATATCGTTGCTTTTGATGACTTTCAAACCGTCAAGTTCAACATACCCAATATCTTCGGCAGCACGCTTTGCATCGGAACATATATATTTATTATAACTTGTGCAAACGTGTTCTAGAAGTGATTTCATGTATGTAATGTCCTCCACTTGCCTTACCGCCGAAAGAACGAAGGCTTTTGCGGCGTTCAATCTGTTTTCCTCCTTCAGAAAGTATGCAATATTCAGCATTTCGAGTAGTTCGCTTGGTAGTTTTGTGTATGATTTCTGATTTTGTGAAGTTTTGTTCAAAAATGCGTTGTAGTGTTGCTTATAGACATCATTTCTTTTAAAAATTGCCCTTTTCCAAGATGAAGATAGGTAGTTTGCCGATCCGATAAATGTTTCTTTCGAAATATTGTTAAGTTCATCAATTGCGCGCGATCCGTAGAATGTCAGAGGACTTTGTGCTACGACACCAAGCCAATAGCGATAAGCCTCGTTATTACCCATTTTGAAATAGCTTTGTGCGATGAAATATGCACCTTGATTCTTCTCGTTGATATCGTGCGTGTTGGAATAAACATTATAAAAATGTGTGTAGGCAACATTCGGTTTTTTATTTAAAAGAGCAACAACGCCGGAATAAATTTCCTTTCGTGTGTAATTTTCGTGCGTAATATTAATTTGAATGCGTGCCAAAAGGTTGTAGGCATCTTGGCGATATCCCTGTTCAAGCATGTCAAAAACCATCACCTGAGTTGCCGACCACCAAAGGTCGCCGTCTTGCAAAGTTGCTGGCAGTTGAGATATATAATATGCAACATCTTTGAAATTTTGCATTTTGTAGTGATAGAGAATTTTATCCATCACATACATTTCGCTTGAAAGCGTTCGTTCCTCCGCCTCTTGGTAGTATTTTTTGTATTTTGTGTTGCCGTTCAGGTAAAGTCTTGCGTATAGAAGGGTTTTTTGGTCAGCAGAAATTGTGTCAAATTCGCGTTCAATGTTTAGGCGAAGATTTTTGGTTATGTTACGGTCAAGCTTGTTATATTTTGAGTAAAATTCCTTTACATGATTGGTGACTTCCTCTGGCATTATGTTGTTTTGCTTGATGTCTTCAAGCATTTTTGCGAATGATTGTGGTGAAATATTGCCACGGTCGACGAATGTCTGAACAAAAGAAGTGTAGTTTGTGAGGTAATTTATGAGAAGGTATTTATCTGAAATTGAAAGGAATTTATCGCTTTGTATTACAATTTTATTGACTTGATCCAAAAGCGGAAAATGTGGATTTTCAAGAAGTATGTGTATTATTTCCTCAATCTGTAAAAGACTAGCGGTTGTAGAATCTTGCGAGTATGAATTAATAAAAATCGTCGCTTTTTTGTGAGATTCCTTCAAGGAGGAAAGCTGTGATGTGTCTGAATCAATTTTTTGACTTGACGACATCACAGAAGAAGCTGTTACCATGAAAAGACAGAGTAACAGTGCTAGTATTTTTGTTTGTTTTTTCAAAATTACTGAACTAGTGGTGTAAGTAATGTTTGAATTTTATTTGTTGCGTTTTTTGCACGCTCAATATTTTGAGCAAACTTCGCTTTAAACACCTGTAATTGCTCTGAAACGCTTTCTTGAGAATCATCGTCTTTATTTTCTTGTGTGAAAACGATGGATTCAAGAAGTTCAGAATATGATTTAATTATTTCTTCAATCACTTTGTGCATGTATTTTGTGTAAGATGTTACATGGTCAACAATTTTTTGTCCGTTTTCAGGATTACTTATAACGAATTCTTTTGCAGATTCAATAATTGCATCAATGCGTGAATACATCTTGCTAACATTCGATTGGACAACCGCATGAACGGAGTTAAGAACATTTTGTTGTTTATTAGCTTGCATTTTTTTAAAAAAAGTTATGACATAAATTTACACTACTTACAATTAAGAAGGGCAAAATGTATTTGTCAAGAAAAAACTTGCATATAAAATATTTATTTATAATATATATGATAATTTTATACAAAAAATGACAAATATCAAGCAACTTTTCTCTGAAATTTCGACGAAAAACATCGCAATTGTTGATGTTCGCACGCACGATGAACGCCGCCAAATCTCAATTCAAAACACGCTTCATATCCCCCTAGACGAGCTTCCACTTCGCACAAATGAACTGGTTGACTTTGATGAAATCCACTTTTTTTGCAAAGCAGGAGTTCGTGCAAAAACTGCGTGTATTATTGGCATTGAGGCAAAATTGAACTGCTTTGCAGTTTCACAAGGGGTATTTGAAATCGCTGAAGAGCTATCTTAAATTGTAGTTTGAACTCATAACTTCGCCGTAAGCACCAGCATTTAAAATTGCGACAAAATCGCCACGGTGAAGTTCTAAAATATGATAAATTTTGTGGAAAACATCGCTGGATTCACATATTGGACCAACAATTGTGTAACTTTCTTGTGGAAGATTTTGTACTTCAACAGGCACGATTTCATGAAACGATTCATACATCGCAGGGCGAATTAGGTTGTTCATTCCAGCATCAATTATCGCAAATTTTGTATGAGAAGCCTCCTTCACATATAGCACTTTTGAAATTAAAACCCCCGCATTTGCAGAAATGGAGCGACCCGGTTCAAAAATTGCAAGCACATTGCCACCAATTTTTTTCAGGCATTTTTGAATGGACGAGGCGTATTGTGAATAACTGAAAATTGCATCGGTTTTGCGATATTGAATGCCAATTCCACCGCCAAAATCGACAGTTTTGAAAATGAAGCCTTGTTTTTGAGTCTCTAAAATAAGGTCAGTGAGAATTTCAAAGGCTTGCTCAAAAAGTGAAACTTCCAAAATTTGTGAACCAATGTGACAAGAAAATCCAACAAATTCAAGGTTTTTACAGGTTTTAATAACATCAAGTGCGTGCGGGATATTGGTGATATCAATGCCGAATTTATTGCCGATTTTCCCAGTTGTGATTTTATCGTGCGTGTAATTTTCAACCTTCAAATGGGGATTAACACGCAACGCAATGCGAACATTTTTTGCCAAATTGCCAGCAATTGATTGAATAATTTGCATTTCTTCAACCGATTCCACATTGATTTGTAAAATCTGGTTTTCTATCGCAAAAATAATTTCTTCATCCGTCTTTCCAACACCAGCAAGAACAATTTTTTCAGGAATACAACCGCATTCAATTGCACGCTTCATTTCGCCAAGTGAAACGCAGTCGATACCTGACCCAGCTTGAATCAATGCACGAACAACATCGTGATTATTGCAGGATTTGATCGAAAAAGCAACAAGTTTTTCAATGCCATCAAGGTGTTGTTGAAAGGTTTCAAGGTTTGCAATTGCCTGCTTTGTGGAATAGATATATTGAGGTGTAACCGTTGTGTTAATTGGGTTTCCTTCGCAAAATAAACGGTTTTCGTGATAATAAAAATTCTGATTCATACTTAAAATTGCCAAAGGAGAGATTTATAGAATGGTGTATATTGAAAGAAGGCGTAAGTGATGCAGAATATTAGCATAATTGCCGTGTATGTTTTAATCGTGAGTGCAATATTGAACGATTTGTAGAGCTCAAGTTCCTGTGATGGGGTGGATAGGTAAATGTTTTTGATGATTTTTAAGTAGAAAAATAGTGCCGTTGCAGAAGATAAAACTATTGCGATTGCAAGGGTGTAGTGTTGTGAGGATATGAGGTCTTTTATGATAATATATTTTGCGACGAAGCCTGCTAGTGGTGGAATTCCAGCAAGATTCAAAAGTGAGAAACTCAGCAAAAATGCCAGAACAGGATTGGTTTTGTGAAGCCCTTGTAGCGATGTTATTATTCTCTCGTATCCAAAGTTTTTACGAATTGACATAAGAATTGTTATTAAAAATAAAACAGAAACGGAGTATATAATTACAAATTCAACGAGGGTTTTGTAGGAAAAAGTGGGGTCTGTGTATATTGCAAGAATGTAGCCCATGTTTGCAATTCCACTGTAAGCAATAATTCGCTGAATATGGTTTTGGAAAACTCCACCAAATGCACCAATAAACATTGAACCGACGGAGACTAAAGCAATAACAGTGAACGCAAGGTTACTGTGAAGCGATGGAATTAAATTTGCAAAGGCAAAAAGTGCAGCAATTTTTGGCAGGATGGATATCACGGCAATTGCGGGGAGGTTACTTGCGTAGTAGACATCTGGCGCCCAAAAGTGAAATGGAAATGCAGTTAGCTTGAAAAAAACACCACAAAGGAAAAAAATAATTCCAACAGTTGCAAGAGGCGAATTCACGACATCTCCAAATTGAATTGAATTTGAAACGCCGTAAATGAACGAAATTCCAAAAAGCATAAGTGCGGAACATACTCCTCCAATAACGAAATATTTCACCGCAGATTCCGAAACAAACGGTTTTTTACTCGTAATTCCAACAAGAATGTATCCGATGAATGAAACAGTTTCAAAGGCAATGTAAAGCGAGAGGAAATCCTTTGCTTTTATTGCAAACAAACACCCAACAACACTTGTTATTACAAGGAAGTATACACTGAAATTCGCTAACTTATTAGAGCCGTAATATACATGCAAATGGACAAGGATTAGGGTGCTGAACATCATTAACAGATGAATAATATTCACATTTTTCGCAAATATTATTTCATTGATAAACACGCAAATTATCATTATTGAAATTGACGCAATTGAGATATTTCGCACAGATTTTGAAACTCCAACTGGTTTTATGAGGGATATTACCAAGGAAAATAACGCAACACCAAAAAGTGAAAATTCCAAAGCGGAGCTTGATATGATACTTAAAATGTTATACATAGCGCTTAACAATTCATTAAAATTTTTCCGTATATTGACTTGACTTATTTTAAAGTCAAACTATATATTAAAATGCAAGTAATTTTTTAACATGACAAATGAAAACGGACAAATAGCACCGGTTGTTGCTATCAGGGATATCGTCACTTTTCCAAACACAATAGTTCCGCTTTACATTGGAAGGACTCAGTCAATTAACGCAATTAATTCCGCATTTAAGGATGGTCAACAAATTGTAATTGTTACGCAAAAAAAAGCCAGCATTGAGGAGATAGCTATTGAAAACCTATATCAATACGGTGCGTTGGCAAATATTGTTCATGTTGCAAAAACTGGCAAGGTTGAAATGAAAATTATCGTCGATGTTCACACACGTGTGCGAATTAATGAATTCCACAACGACGAAACAAAAAAGTTGATAACCGCAGAATTTACAAAGGAAACGACAAATGCTATCGACGATGAGGACGCAAAACTTCTTGTTCGCGCATTGAAAAACGCATTTGGAGACTATGTCAAAACATCTAATATTATCCCTATTGATATTGTTTCAAGCGTTGCGCAAGTTGAAGAACCTGAAATTTACGCTGATATTATTTCTTCAACAATGCCAATCAAAGTTGCAGAAAAAATGGAGATTTTGCAAGAACTAGATTTCACAACAAGGGTGACAAAAATTGCCAAAGTTTATGCAAACGAAATTAAACTTGCGGAACTTGAAAATAAAATTCAGGGCAAGGTGCGTCATAATCTTTCAAAAAACCAGCAAGAACATTATATTCGTGAGCAAATTGACGTTCTTAACAAAGAACTTGGAGCCGTTAGCGGAAAGGATTCTGACGGTGTGGAAAAGTATGAAAAGATGCTTAAAGCTTTAAAAGCTCCAAAGGAAATTAAGGAAAAAATTGCCGAAGAAATTACGCATTTGAAGTCTCTTTCGTCATACTCTTCGGAAAATTCTATCGTGAAAACTTACCTTGACTGGATGTTTGCACTGCCTTGGAATACATTTTCCAAAAGCAAAATTAGTGCAAAAAAAGCGGGCGAAATTCTGAACAAACACCATTACGGACTTGATAAAATTAAAGAACGCATTTTTGAATACATTGCCGTTTATTCCCGAATTGAAAAGCCAAAGGGTCAAATTTTATGCTTGTATGGTCCTCCTGGTGTTGGAAAAACAAGCATCGTTGCTTCAATTGCAGAAGCTATGGGAAAAAAATACGCCAAGGTTTCACTTGGTGGAATGAGAGACGAAGCCGAAATTCGCGGACACAGAAAGACGTATATTGGTGCATTTCCGGGAAAAATTATTGGTGCTATTAAAAAAGCTGGAACAATGAACCCTGTTATTTTACTTGATGAAATCGACAAAATTTCAGACTCCTACAAAGGCGACCCAGCCTCCGCTCTGCTTGAAGTTCTTGACCCCGAACAAAACAAAGCATTTCAGGATAACTACCTAGAAGTCGATTTCGACCTTTCCAATATTACATTCATAGCAACGGCAAACAGCTTGAATATTTCTCAGCCATTGCTTGACCGTATGGAACTTGTGAATGTGAGTGGTTATACCGAACTTGAAAAAGTGCAAATTGCAAAAGAATATATTATTCCTGAAACTTTGAAAGAAGTTGGAATTAAAAAAGACGAAATGCAAATTTCCGATACCGCAATTCTTTCATTAATCAACCATTACACGAGGGAATCTGGTGTTCGCAACTTAAAGCAAAATATTTTCAAACTTGGAAGGAAAGCTTTGGTGAAAATTCTGAAAGAAGAGGCAAAAAAATGTGAAATTACACCCGAAAATTTGAAAGATTACCTTGGGGTTGCAAAATATGAACACGGCGAAAAAGAAGATGGTGTGACTGTTGGTGTTACTACTGGTCTTGCTTACACTTCCGCAGGCGGTGATATTCTTTCTATTGAATCAATAAAAATTGCGGGTGGAAAAGGGGAAATTAAGTTCACGGGAAAACTTGGTGACGTTATGAAGGAATCAATGCAAATTGCCTTTGCTTACTTGAAATCTCATGCTGAATTTTATGGGATTGCAATTGAAGATTTACAAAAAAATGATGTTCATGTTCATGTTCCGGAGGGTGCAACACCAAAAGATGGACCATCGGCTGGCGTCACAATTGTAACTTCTCTTGTTTCGCTTTTCAAAAATATTCCAGTCAAAAACAATATTGCAATGACAGGTGAAATCAACCTTCAAGGTAAAGTTTTACCAATCGGCGGATTGAAAGAAAAGCTGATGTCAGCAGTTCGCAGTGGCATTGAAGAAGTGTTTATTCCAGCTAAAAATGAAAAAGATTTGGAAGATGTCCCATCGGAAATTAAGGAAAAGCTGAAAATTCACCCAGTGAAACATGTTTCTGAAATTATTGAACTTGCTCTGAATAAATGAATAAAAGCAAATTAGAGCAGGCATTTTACGAAATATCACAAAACCTTCCACATGGCGAGCGTGCAAATTTCGTGAAGAAGTCGTCAGAAAAAATTCTTGCAGAGCTTTCGGGATATGGTTGCAATTTTGACAAGATATTTGAAGGAAAAATGTCAAGCAATGGTTACAATTCCGAAATAGAATTCCATAATATCAACTTTTACAGCCACTGCAAGCATCATTTCAGTCCAATTATTGGGACAATTTCGGTTTCGTATGTGCCTGATTGCTGGATTATTGGTCTTTCGCGAATTACCGACTGCGTTTTTGCTCTAACTAAGCGTTTGCAATTGCAAGAGGATTTAACGATGGATATTGCTCAAGTGATTTTTGACGGCATTGAGGCAAAATCTGTGACTGTGAAAATTTCTGCCGTGCATTATTGTATGCAAAAAACTATGGAAAATTTGCCTGAAATCAGGACATCGCACACAATTGTGAGATAATTCAAATCAATCCCGTTGACCCAAACCCGCCAGAACCACGCTGAGTTTCGGTCAGCTCTTGTACAATTTCAAGGGGAAATTGCTCGTATTTTGCAACAATCACTTGTGCAATTCGCATTCCGTGTTCAATTGTAAATGGTTCACTGGAAAAATTGGCAATAATTACGCAAAGTTCACCACGATAATCGTTATCAATAGTGCCTGGTGAATTAAGCACAAAAACACCGTTTTTCAACGCAAGACCAGATCTGGAGCGAACTTGTGCTTCAAAACCCTCAGGAAGTTCAAGTGAAAGACCAGTTTTCACCATTACGATTGACTGTGGAGCGAGGTGTATATTGGCATCGATGCAGGCGGAGATATCAAAACCGCTTGAACCTGAGGTTTTGTATTCAGGGATAGTTGCGTTTTTGGAGAGTTTTTTTATTAAGACTTTCATTTTTGTGCTAATTGCCAATCATTTGCAAAAATTTCAAGACCCTTGTCCGTCAATGGGTGCTTGATGAAAGATTCGATAAGACTTGGTGGAATTGTTATGACATCTGCACCAATTTTTGCACATTGTGTGAAGTGGTATGAATTGCGAGCGGACGCAGCAAGAATTTCGGTTGGAAGATCGTAATTGTTGTAAATTTCTCTGATTTCTGCGATTAAAGATAGACCGTCGTGACCAATGTCATCAAGTCTTCCAATGAATGGGGAGACGAATGATGCACCAGCTTTCGCGACTAAAAGTGCTTGTTGTGCGGAAAAGCAAAGGGTCATGTTCACCATAATACCTTTATTTGCAAGAGCATTACAAGTGTGGATTCCTTCAATTGTTGTTGGAAGTTTTATGCAAACATTTTGTGCAATTTTTACCAATTCAAGTGCTTCGATGAGCATTTCATTGCGAGTTGTCGCAATAACTTCGGCACTAACGGGACCTTCAACAATTGAACATATTTCGGCTATAACATCTTGAAATTTTCTGCCGGATTTTGCGATTATACTTGGGTTGGTTGTAACGCCATCAATAATTCCAAGGTCGTTTAGTGAACGAATTTGCGAAATATCGGCAGTATCAAGAAATATTTTCATGAAGCAAGCACTTTAACGCGTGAATATAGACGAGAAATTTTTCTAGAAATTGTTTTGATATGAAAAACACCTTTTGTAACAGCTTTCATACCTTGTTTTTCGAAGGCTTTAAGTGCAAGCATAGCTTTCTCTCTGTTGCCACCTTTAATGCTTTCTTCAACATTTTTAACACAAGTTCTAACGAAAGTTCTGCGAGATTTATTCGCAATTTTGCGTTTTTCACTTTGTTTGATATCCTTTTTTGAAGCGGATTTATTTGCCATTTTGACTATCACTTAAATTATTTTCCTCAAAAGAAAACGAAAGAAAATATTTGTCAAGTTTTTTATTTGGATTTTTTCACCAAACTAATTTCTTGACAAATAACCCGCCCACTTCCATTATGGCTTTGGTTCAAGTTTTATTTCTGCACAGCTGTGCAAATTACAAAATCACTTTCCTGTAAGTAATACTAACCCTCCTGTTTTTGATGTTAGACCTCCTTGTGGGGATTGAATGCTTCCATTTATACCTTACTTCACCGTGCAATGTTAAAAGGCTTCTTGG
>CANKQN010000016.1 GCA_947485035.1 Rickettsiales bacterium
GTTTAAGATGAGTATTATGGATTTTGTTCTGAATTTAAACGATAACAAAATTCACATAAATGACGCCACGCTGAAAGTCAACCAACGAGGATATATTCTTTTTGTCCAAGCCAATTCAAAGCAATATGGCTACGATTTCAAAGTTACACTAAATTCACAACACTTGCATGTTTCGTTTAACAACATTCCATCGCAAATTTTACATAAATACACCGAAAACAAACTCAATTTCCTAGACTTCACCAACGCAACTGGCTTTATTGTGTTTGAATCGAAGGATACTCGCAACGCAAATTTTGAAATAATGCTTCAAACTGTTTCAATTTCCAAAAGCAATTTTATCAATCAACAAGTCTCACTGAGTGACCTCACCATTTTTGGAACTTCGTCTGCAAATAGATTTTCAATAATAACATCCCCGTTTGTTATCAACGAAAAAACCAATGCCACGCTGAATATTCTCTCAAATTCCGGCAAATATAACATCGGTTTTGATATCAAAAATATTACAATTGAAGAAATAAAAAACATCATCGCACTGAAAAATATCACAATCGAGCCGTTAAAAGGTGCACTTGGGTATCTTGAAAAATCCCTGAAAAGCGGAAATATTTCACACTGCGAAGGTAAAATTCAAACGCCAGTCGTGGAAAATACTGATATGATGATAAAAATCGCATTTAACAACATAACTTTTGAATATCATCCATCTTTTGCGACGATTGAAAAAGCCAATGGCAGCGTGGAAATTACCCCACAAAAAACGAAAATTTTTATTCCCAATTCGCAATCTGCGGGCAATGTTTTGAAGAATTCCCTCGTGGATATTACCGATGGGAAGGTGAAAATTGAGACAGAAACAAGCGGAACCATGAAATCTTTTATGGATATTTTCAAGCAGGATTACCTCGCAATTTTCCCAATTTCCGCCAATATTTCCGCAAAAACCACACTTGAAATTGATCAAAAATGCGTGAATATTTACGACTGCATGAAAATTATTTCAAACGGCAAACTTGCAAATTTTCAAACGGAATTTAATAATGACCTTACAAATGGCACGATATTATTTGAAAAGAACTCACGAGAATCGGCAGTTGCTAAACTGAATTTGAGCAATTTTTCCAACGAATACTTAGCTTTGCAAAATATCGAAATTACAGCAACGCCTTCGTTTGATTACAAAAATCTTGAACTGAAAATTGATGCACGCAATCCAAATGGCGATGAAATTCTGACAAAATCGATAAAAATCAACACACAAAACAGCACTTTGAACGAAATATCTATATCAAAAATCAAGTTTCAACAGAATGATTTCGCACTAAAATTCTCCGATAACACGCTGGAATTGAAAGGAAATTCCATAAATTTGCCGAAAATGTATGGTTTTATTTCCAAATTTCGCGCAATTCGTGACCTAATCGCCAAAAAACCGTCACAATCGTCAGCGGATTCAATGAAATTCAACATGCCAATAAACAGAATAATTTTTCACAACAATGTTGAGGCTTTTGCAAATATTGCAGTTGAAATGCGTGGAAAGGCTATCCAAAAAGCGATTATTGATTCCGAAATCCTCAGTTTTCACTATTTTCCACCAGAAATTGAGGCAAAACTTCCACAGGAACTCCGTGAACAGGGTCTTTTTATTGAAATTCCCGATATTTCCATGCTAATTTCTGCGGTGAGCGTTGATCAGGCAAATGTTGTGAAGTCCGGTTCGATGAAATTGCTCGGCAAACGCATGCAAAATAACCCGCAAACCATCATTTGGAGTGGTGCAATCGAAAATTTGCACACGAAATCTGAAAAATTCAAGCTTAACACTCGCAAAATTAAAATTCTTGCAACCCAAAATGGTAATAAAATTGAGTTCAATAATCTAAAAGTTCAAGATGCCAATCACACAATTTTCATCACAGGCACAATTTTTACCGATACCATGACCATAAAAGCAAAAATTTTCTATACGCCATCAAAGGTTGAAGCGGTAAACGAAATTGCATTCATAAAAGAGGCGATAAAGGTAACAAGCTTTGGATCGAGTCAAAATGGAATACTTTCACTGGAACTTGATGTTAGCGGCTCACTTTTTGCGCCAGAAGTTAAGTTTAACAAAGCATCGTCAATCAAATCCCTTTGGAAAATAATCGTTTCAATACCATTCCTGCCGTTTTTAATTCTATAAAAATCAATTTATGTGAATTTTCGTGGAATTTTTATCAATTCTGGAAATTTTTGCAGTAAATGCGGTGAATTTGGCGAAAAGCCAAGGAAACAGCGTGACTATTACACCACGCTGCCAGAGTTTTTTTAGAAATCTTTGTTTTCGTTCTTTTTACGTTCGTGAAGTTCGAAGTATCTTTTGCGAAGTCTTAGAGATTTCGGAGTAACTTCAACCAACTCGTCGTTTTGAATGTAGGCAATCATTTCTTCAAGAGTCATCAATTTTGGAGTAACCAAGCGAATTGCTTCGTCCGCACCTGATGAGCGAATGTTTGTCAGCTGTTTTCCTTTTAGAACATTAACATCAAGGTCGTTTTCTTTGGCATTTTCACCAACAATCATTCCTTTGTAAACCTTATCGCCATGACGAATGAACATTGTGCCACGGTCTTGAAGACCAAAAATCGCATAAGCAACTGCTTCACCACTATCGTTAGAAACAAGAACACCGTTCTTTTTTGAGTCAATTTTACCTTTGTAAGGTGCATATTTCGAGAACAAACGGTTCATGGTTCCAGTGCCTTTTGTGTCTGTCAAAAATTCGCCGTAATAACCAATTAAGCCACGCGATGGCACAAGGTATGTAATTCTTGTTTTGCCGTCGGTTCCTTGTCTCATATCAACCATTTCGCCTTTACGAACATTCAATTTTGCAACAACTGAACCTGAATAAGCTTCGTCAACATCAACAAGAACTTCTTCAATTGGTTCAAGCATGTTGCCGTTTTCGTCTTTTTGGAAAAGGACTTTTGGTCTTGCAACTGTAAGTTCAAATCCTTCACGACGCATGTTTTCGATTAACACACCAAGTTGAAGTTCTCCACGACCACCAACCTCAAATGTTTCACTCGTAACATCGTTTACTGTGATTGCGACATTGGATTCCGCCTCTGCGTAAAGCCTGTCACGAATTGTTCTTGAAGTAACTTTATCACCTTCTTGACCAGCAAGCGGCGATGTATTTACACCAATTGTGATTGAAATCGTTGGGGGATCGATAGGTGTTGAATAAATTGCGTCTGTAACGGAAATGTCGCAGATTGTGTCTGAAACTGATGTTTTTTCAAGACCCGCAACCGTAACAATATCACCAGCAATTGCTTCGTCGATTGGAATTCTGTGAGTTCCGAAGTATCCTTGAAGTTTTGTAAGACGGAAATCCTCCACTTTTTCTCCGTGCAAGTTCAGTGAACGAACTGAAGTGTTCACTCTTGCTTTTCCGCTGTAAACTCTTCCTGTCAAAAGCCTTCCAAGGAAGTTATCTGCGTGAAGAATTGTTGCAAGCATTGAAAATGGCTTGTCTGTATCAACATTTGGGCAAGGAACTTTTTCCAAAATTGCGTGGAAAAGTGGCATAAGATCTTTGCGTTCGTCACTCAATTCATTCACCGCCCAACCTGCTCTTCCAGATGCGTAAAGGTATGTGAAATCAAGCTGTTCTGGTGTTGCGTTTAGCATGCAGAATAGATCGAAAATTTCATCAAGAACTTCGTTGTGGCGTTCGTCTTGACGGTCAATTTTGTTGATAACAACAATAGGACGAAGACCTAATTTCAATGCTTTTCCAAGCACGAATTTTGTTTGCGGCATAGGACCCTCCGCAGCATCAACAAGTAAAACTACTCCGTCTACCATTGAAAGAACCCGTTCAACTTCTCCACCGAAATCGGCGTGTCCCGGTGTATCAACGATGTTAATTTTGTAGTCATCAAATTTGACAGCCGTGCATTTTGCAAGAATTGTGATTCCTCTCTCTTTTTCGATGTCGTTGGAATCCATTGCGCGTTCGTCAACATTTTCGTTGTCGCGAAATGTTCCACTTTGTTTTAAGATGTTATCTACCAAGGTTGTTTTTCCATGGTCGACGTGTGCAATAATTGCAATATTGCGTATTTTATCGGGGGTAATTCCCTCAAATGGATTAGACATTGTTCTTATGATAATATATATTATCTCTACAAAGCGTGTGGCGATTTAATTGTCAAGGTTTTTATTTATCACTTGCCTTGACTTTTTGTGTGGTTGTTATTGGATGTGGTGATGGACTGGCTTCCTATATTGTCACTGTTGCTTATTTTTATTGCATTGTTTTTTATTGCAGGTTCCAACTCCGGTTCTGTCGCCATTGCTTTATTTAATGTGTAACTTATTAACGCACCAACCGGACCAGCCACAGCAAACCCCGCAAGTAAAGCCTGCTTCGTGGTGAAATGTTCCCCCGTTTCCTTTTGGTGTTACATTGTCTTTTCCGAATTCATCGAGTTTTTTACCAGCATACTCGCCAGCTAATGAACCAGCAATACCGCCGATATTTTTTAAAATACCCTTCATACCACCTTCCTTTACAACCTCATTAAGAACAGATGTTAAACCATCAGTCACAACTTGTATACTATTGTCTTGTGACATTTCCGCTTTAAAAATTTATTTTAAATTTAAAATAATGTTTATGCAGATTGTCAAGGTTTTTTTCTACAAAAAATTCCTTGAATTTTAAATTTCTTGCCAAATTGTTATTTTAAGAAATTTACTGATTGTTTTAAAAAAATGACATTCCTCTTCACACAAGAAAACTTGAAGCTTGCACAAACTGCCTTGGAAAAATATCCAGTTGAAAGGAAAAGATCAGCAGTTATGGAACTTCTTTGGATAGCACAACGCCAAAATCAAAACTGGATTCCAAAAGAAGCAATAACATACATCGCACATTTTCTTGATATGCCAGAAGTTCGCGTTTATGAAGTTGTGACATTCTATTCAATGTATAACCTTAAACCCGTTGGAAAATATTTCATTCAAGCGTGTGGAACTACTCCTTGCGTACTAATGGGGTCAGAAGACATTATGCAAGCAATCAAAGATGAACTTTCCATTGAGGACAAACAAACAACAACAGACTCCCTCTTCTCACTCCTTGAAGTTGAATGTCTTGGGGCGTGTTCAAACGGACCAATGGTTCAAATTAACGATGATTATTACGAAGATCTTACCCCTCAAACAATTCGGGAAATAATTCGTTCGCTTAAAGCAGGGAATCCTGTAAAAATTGGATCGCAGGAAGGAAGGAAGTCGGCGGAAACTAGCGACTTATTATAACATTCTGCTTGCTGCCTGCCTTCATCTCTTTCTTGTTAAGCCTGTAAATTGCGTTGATTTCATTGAGTCTATTGATAGATATACGAATAACATTCATAACTACCAGCTCCTTAGTCAACAATTTCTGTGCGTTAATGTGCAACATCATGCTTTCAATATGCTTTCTGTGCTCCTTAAATGTTTGAAATCCACTTTTTATAAAAACACCAACGGCAGAATGCAATGCACGAGTCTCTCCACCAGAATTCATGTTAGCAAGAGCGTTGCGAAGAATTTCGATAATTTCTTGAACTTCGGAATCAAAGTCTTGGTCTTCGTAATCGTGCAGGGAATTGTATATTTTCGCAACTCGTGGTAATTGCGTGGCTATTCGTTTGTGAATTTTTGGCGTGGATTTTTCTACAATCGTTTGCATGTTCACATTGGCAGATGGCAGATTTTCCAACAGTTGATTCTTGGTTTTTTCCTGTGGTTTTTTTGGTTTTTTGATTCTTTTTGATGTTAACCGTAAAATTGCAGTGATAATTTTAATTCGTGGAGTTTTATGCGGAAGTTTTTTAATATCGCATTCTTTCACATGATTAAGAATAATCCCTTTAAAGTTGATAATGCTTGGCACGCCAATCAAATTTTCAAGCTTAAACATCATTGAACACAAAATAATTACAAATTTATAAAAAACATTCTTGAATAATCAAGAAAAAGGTTTTATGATGGAAATTATTAGCCATTAAAACTAGCACTAATCAAGTCATGAAGTCTTTAACTATCGTTTTTGCAGTTGTGTTTTCTATTGCGTTTTCGTGCATGGCACAGGAAGCTTCTCTGAAAGCAAAAACAATTGATGGCAGTGGAATTTCTGGAAAAAACGGCATAATTCACGCACAGGGCAATGTTGAAATGAAAAACGATGAAATTCAAATTAACAGTCAGGAAATTATAATTAACAAGACAACAAAGCAAATAACCCTACCCGTTCCTTCAAAAATTGTCTATTCAAGCCCAAAATCTGTAATGACCATATTCTCAAAGACTCTTGATGGTAATCCTGAAACGCAAAATATTTCCGGCACGGGAATTCAAACAATTTCGAAAATCATCTCATTTCAAGCCGGAAAATTGAACAATATTAGTCCCGTTGCAACATTTGAAAAAATCAAGTTTTCCACTTGTCAAATGTTTAAAATTGATTCAACAGACTCAAACAAAATTAAAGAATGTAGCATGCCGTGGAATGGATATGCTTCAAAGCTGGTGTATAATTCAGAAACAAAACGCTTGAAGGCAAACAACTTTTTCATAAACCTACACGGCTTTCCAATATTCTACACACCATACCTTTCAATCAACACAAGCACCAAACAAGAAGGCTTACAGCAATTTAATCTTGTGAATGTTGGCGGACAGCAAGGTTTAACATTTATGTATATTAAACCCGAAACAAAATATGGAAGCTTTATATTTAAACCCGAATTGTATTTAAGTCAGAACACCTCTGATTCTTCAATAAGAGCACACAACATTAAGGCTTCAAATGAATACAATGAAGATAATTTCAGTTCAAAAACAGATTTCAAAACAACGCTTTTGAAAACGAATACTCTAACAAACAGCGGTGTTGATAACGGTACAAAGGGCTTCAGATACTACCTCCTCAATGAAAATAAATATCACAACGAAAATTCCTCTGCCAATATTAATGTTCAACTATCATCAGACAGATTCGTTATGCAGGTTTACGACATGAAGTATAATAACTATCTCACTTCAAACATTAGTTATAATAATTACATCAATAATACTTCGCAAAATCGCTTTTATAGCCTTGATACTACATACTACAAAGCAATGACAGCAAACAACCAAGCCACAATCCCATCGCTAGTTTCCTCCGCACAATACAGCACAATGCTTTCAAAGCCAACTTCCACAATACAAGTTGCTGCAAAAAGCGAGATAATGAATTTTCGTCGACCAATCGGCACAAGCGGTGTTCGTGCAATGACAGGACTTGAAACGATACGGTCTCTTAAATTTAAGGGGTTTGAATTTGAAGCAAAGCCAAGCGTAAATTTGTATAGCTACGCCTATAAAGACTCCGCAAGTTCACAAATCACCAATGCACAGCGTGCAGTTGCAGATATCAACACAACAATTTCGCAATCATTTTCGTATAACATTAAAAATTATATCACACAAATTAAACCAATGATATTCCTTGATTATACAACAGAAAAAACACGAGGAAAAATTACAAACGAAGACAGTGCAACAAGTTTCATTACAGACAGCAACATTTTCACAACATCAAAATATAATGGTATAGACCTTGTCGATGAAGGACTGAAAGGTGCTTATGGGTTAAATATTCAGATGCAAAATAAAGCAAACAGCAAGTTCAACTTTTTTGCAGGACAACGATACAACACCCAAAGCGGATTTTCAAATTATGTTGGCAGGGTTAACGCTTCGCTGAAAAAAGTGCAAATGACATCAAAATTCATCGTTAATAGTCAAAACAATCAAACGCTTATGTCAAATTCCAGCATATCAATTCAGCCTCTTCCATTAATAACCGCAGGCGTTGGATACTTCTACCTTGATAAATCACTGCGAAACCAAATGGTAAGCACTTCAAACCAAACAATTGAAAACATTACATATTCTGGTTCGTTGAATTACAAAAATCACTCGCTATTTGCAAACATCGTTCAAAACCCACTGTTTTACAGTGGAACAACGGCAAAATCGCAGAATATAATCACGCAGGTTAGTGGTGGAATAGCATACAAAAGTGATTGTTTGAATTATAAACTTGGTGCACAAAATCAGCTATTCTTCAACGGAAGCAAGAATCTTAGCGTTACAAGTTTCATATTTGAAATTAGTATGACCAGCTGATATTTTGCCTAAAACTCACTTGAAAAATTATATATCTACATAATAACTCACGCAATATCCCCGTTTTAGAACTACATTTCCGACATAAGAGCATAAGCATATCTGGAATTGCTAAATATAATTGACACATAATACACTTGATTTTATAACATTTTTATATATTAAAAGTGGTATGACAAATAGTAAAAATTCTCGCACCAATTCATTATTCCGAGAATAACGCCTGTAGAAGTAAAACTTAATGCTATTAGCACTATGTTTTGTAAATAATAATCAAAAGTAAATGCTATTCATTCAGAATCACAAGGACACTGTATAAGATAAATATGTGGGTGAAAGCTTATGTATTTATCAAAAACGAAGTTTCTTGACTTGTTGCTTCTAAGCAAATTTGAATACAATTCCGCCCCATGTTAATCCTCCGCCAAGGGCTTCAAGAATAACCAAATCGCCAATTTTGAACTTCGATTTTTCCTCCCACATTGCAAGTGGAATGGTTGCGGACGATGTGTTGGCGTGTTTGTGAATGGTTTTAATGAATTTTTCTTCTGGCATATCCATTTTTTTGGCAATGGCATCAAGAATTCGAATATTTGCTTGGTGTGGAACTATAAAGTCAATTTCTTCTTTTGTAATTCCAGATTTTGCAATCAGTTCGTTAATTGAAGAATACATTTTGGAAACTGCGTGCTTAAAGACATCTTGCCCTTGCATGGTTAAAAGTCCGCTTCCACCTGCTGCAGCTTTTTGTGAAACGCCGCCTGTTGTTTGTAAAATATGAGTATTTGATTCCGAATGAAGCGATGCGGTTATTATACAATTTTGGGAAGTTTCGTCAAGTTCAACAATGCATGAACCGGCACCATCGCCAAAAAGAACGCAAGTTGTTCTGTCGGAAAAATCAAGAATGCGTGACATAGAATCTGCACCAATGACCAAAACAGATTTTGCAAAACCAGCGTTAATATGGGAATAAGCATTCGCAATTCCATAGACAAACCCCGCACAAACGGCTTGAATATCAAATGCGAAGTTGCAGGTAATGCCTCTTTCTTTAAGTTTTCCTTGAACAATACAGGCGGTAGAGGGAAAAGTGAGGTCTGGCGTTGTTGTGGCAAGAATAATTGCATCAACGTGTGTTCTTCCACCCAACGAAACAAGTGCAGATTCAACTGCCATATCTGATGTCATTTGTCCTTCTTTAACAAAAAAGCGTTGAGTAATTCCCGTGCGTTGAACGATCCATTCATCGCTTGTTTCAACAAATTGGGACATATCAGCATTCGTTAGTTTTCTTGTGGGAAGGTATCCGCCCCATGAATGAATTTTTATTCCGCTGTTTTTCATTTATATTTCACGATATTTACTTGCTATTTAGAAATGGCAATTTGATAAATACAAGAAAAATATCGCAGTGAGTATAATTTAAAAATGGAAGATAATCTTCACGCAAACGCATTGAATAAGGATTGGCTTGGTCATATTATTGATATAAAATCTTTAATAGTTAAGCTTTTGCTTTGTTTTATCGCCTCGTTTGCAATATGCTACTACTTCCACCCGCAAATTGTCAGTGAAATTAAAACACGGTTTTTACAAGGGCACGAGCTTCATTATTTCACGATTGAAGCTCCGTTTTTTTTAAGCATGAAGCTTTCATTTTTATGTAGCATTGTTCTTTTTATGCCATTTTTGGTGTTTTTTTCAGCCGGATATCTTCTGCCGATTTTTAAGAAAAAATCCCTCATAATCCTTTATTCCACATTCGCCATTGTTCTGTTTTTTATCGGGAATTTCCTCGGTTTTTTTTATATATCCCCCCTAGTTGTAAATTTTATGTTTCAAATGGCAGAACCGTCCATTTCGTTTTCGTTGAATGCAAGCTCATTTTTTAACACAATTTTCATGCTTTGCGTAATGTTTGGATTAGTTTTTGAAATTCCAATCATCATTTTCGCACTCCTGCAAACGCGGGTTATTTCCATTGAAAAAATGCGAAAATTTAGGAAACTCTACATTGTTTTAAGCTTCATTGTTGGAGCAATAATAACCCCGCCAGATGTCATTTCACAAATAATTGTTGCCGTTTTGCTAATCGCACTGTTTGAAATTACACTGTTAATATTCTCGCTTTTTATCAAACAAAATGCAGAAGTATAAAGGTATTGTGGAATATGTTGGCACAAATTACTGCGGAATGCAAAGGCAAGAAAGCCTTGCAACAATTCAAGGAGCAATCGAAAAAGCACTAACTCAATTCACAAATGGGAAATCAACACAAATTGATTATTGCGGAAGAACGGACGCAGGCGTTCACGCTTTTGGTCAAGTAATTCATTTTGAAGTGGAGTCTTTGTTTTCAGAAGAAAAAGTTCTGCTTGGGATAAACTTTTTTTTGAACAAAAATCGTGAACAAGTTGCCTTAAAGTTCGTTGAAAAGGTTGATGACACCTTCCATTCTCGTTTTTCTTGCGTTGGAAGGTAATACAAATACTACATTTATAATTCCCGAATTAAAAGCCCAATTTTTGAAGGAAAAATGCATCATGTTGTTCCAAAAATTGATATTTTGAAAATGAGGGAGTCTGCAAAATATTTACTTGGCGAACACAATTTCACTTCATTTCGTGGAAAAAATTGCCAAGCGTTAAGCCCAATTCGCACGGTTGAATTTATCAATATAACTCAAATTCAAGAAGATATTATCGAAATTCATGTTGGAGCAAGGTCGTTTCTTTACAGAATGGTTCGAAACATTACCGGTGCGTTAATTTATGCCGGAATTGGGAAAATTCAACCTGAATTTGTGGGGGAAATTTTGGAAAAAAAGGATAGATCCGCCTTGCCGTACACCGCCCCCGCCTGTGGATTATACTTTTTCAAAGCGAAGTATTAAAAGTTTTTCCTTGAAATTTAATTCTTTGGTGATATTTTGAGGAAAATATTTATACTATATGCCAATTGCTAACGAATTAAAAATCGGAAATGTTGTGAAAGTCAACAACGGAAATTACAAAGTTGTAAAAACTGAACATGTAAAACCGGGAAAAGGCGGTGCGTTTATTCAAGCGGAATTAAAAAACATTCAAACTGGTTCGAAATTGAACGAAAGGTTTAGGTCTGACGAAAATGTCGAAATAATCTTCGTTGAAACAAGAAAAGCATCACTTATGTATGACGATGGCTCGTCCCTAATTCTCATGCTTTCCGATAACTTCGAACAAGTTCCTGTTGAATACGACATTGTTGGCGATGCAAGGGTTTTTCTGAACGAAGAAATGGAGTTAACCTTAGAAATGATTGGCGAACAAGTAATTAGTGTGCGTCTTCCATTGAAAGTTGAAGGAAGGGTTGAAACAACGGACGCTGCTATCAAAAACCAAACAGCAACGAACTCTTTCAAGCCTGCAATTTTGGAAAATGGCTTCAAGGTTTCCGTTCCGCCGTTCATCGAATCTGGTGAAATTATTATTATTAACACGGAATCATTTGAATATGTTGAAAGGAAAAAATAAGCCTCAATTGGAAAAAGTTGTGGAGGAAAAATACGAGTGCCAATCCCCAGTTTTGAAAGAACTTGAATGGCGTGGTTTCATAAAGGATTGCTCGAATATCAAGGCTCTTGACGCTCTTTGCAAAAACGAAAAAATCACCATTTATTCAGGGTATGATTTAAGTGCAAACTCCCTTCATGTCGGCAATTTGA
>CANKQN010000017.1 GCA_947485035.1 Rickettsiales bacterium
AATAACTTTCCCCTTGAATTTTGTTTTTTGAGGCATATGTATAAGAAAATTAATTTTTTAATTATATGTCAATAAATTTAAAACCATTATACGATCGCATCATAGTCAAAAGACTAGAAGCCGAATCCAAAACCGCAGGTGGAATTATTATTCCAGATTCTGCAAAAGAAAAACCAATTGAAGGCAAGGTTGTCGCAGTTGGCGAAGGCTCTATTGATTCCAACGGCAAACGCATCGCATTAACCGTTCAAGAAGGCGATGTTGTTCTTTTTGCAAAATGGGGCGGAACTGAAATCAAAGTCGATGGCGTTGAATACCTTATCATGAAAGAATCCGATGTTCTTGCTGTAAAAAAATAACTTATGTCAAAACTAGCATTATTGTTTTTTATGGCAAACCTTACAGCTTCTGCTGCAATTCCACCACCTTGGGTTCATCTTGCAAACACAAATTGCAAAGGAGAAAGTGCATGCATTGACGATTTTCGTAACAAGGAAATTGAGTCTTTCGCACAATTTCAAAAAAACAATCCACAAATGCAAGATAGCGATTTTTTTGTGCATGAATGTATAAAGCAAAACATGGGCACACAAGAAGCTTGCACGCAAAGGTATAAGTCGAATCATTTACGTCCACCAAAAGATAATCAAAATTAATTAATTTTTTCTATAAATATATGTCTGCTAAAATTGTAGTACACGGGGCGGAAGCTCGCGAAAAACTTTTAAAAGGTGTTAATATAATGGCTGATGCCGTTAAGGTTACACTTGGTCCAAAAGGAAGAAATGTCGTTCTTCAAAAATCATACGGTGCACCAAAAATCACAAAAGATGGTGTTTCAGTTGCAAAAGAAATTGAACTTGAAGACAACATTGAAAATATGGGTGCTCAAATGATCAAAGAAGTTGCATCAAAAACCAACGACATCGCAGGTGATGGAACAACAACTTCAACGGTTCTTGCACAAGCAATTGCAATTGAAGGAATTAAACTTGTTGCTGCAGGAATGAACCCAATGGATTTAAAACGAGGCATCGATTTCGCCGTTAAAGCCGTTGTGGAACACATTGATTCAAAACAAGTTCACAAAATTGGAACTTCATCAAAAGAAATTGCACAAGTTGCAACAATTTCTGCAAATGGAGACACCGAAATTGGAAACAAAATTGCTGAAGCTATTGCAAAAGTTGGTGCCAACAGCCCAATTACAGTTGAAGAGGCGAAGGGTCTTGAATTTGAAATTGAAGTAAAAGAAGGAATGAACTTCGACAGAGGTTATCTTTCACCTTACTTTGCAACAAATTCTGAAAAAATGATTGCTGAACTTGAAAGTCCGCTTATTTTAATCCACGAAAAAAAACTTGCTTCTCTTCAATCAATGATTCCACTTTTGGAAGCAGTTGTGAAAACTGGTCGTCCATTGTTGATTATCGCCGAAGATATTGAAGGCGAGGCACTTGCAACTTTGGTTGTGAACAAACTTCGTGGAGGATTGAAAATTGCCGCAGTAAAAGCACCTGGTTTTGGCGACAGAAGAAAGGCTATGCTTGAAGATATCGCAATTTTGACAGGTGGTCAACTAATTTCTGACGAACTTGGTATTAAACTTGAAGATGTAACATTGGAAGCTCTTGGAACATGTGAACGCATTGTTATCACAAAAGATGACACAACAATTGTTGGCGGAAAGGCGACAAATGCTAAGGATATTCAAGACAGATGCAATCAAATTGAGCGTCAGATCAAAGAAACAACTTCAGATTACGACCGTGAAAAACTTCAAGAACGCCTAGCGAAACTTTCAGGCGGTGTTGCTGTTTTAAAAGTTGGTGGTGCAACAGAAGTTGAAGTGAAAGAACGCAAAGACCGTGTGGAAGATGCTCTTGCTGCTACAAAAGCGGCACTTGAATCTGGCATTGTTGCCGGTGGTGGTTCTGCACTTTTGTTTGCTCGTGAAGCATTGAAAGATATCAAACTTGCAAATGACGACCAAAACGCCGGACTTTCAATCGTGCACAAAGCTCTTTCGTATGTTATCAAGCAAATTTGTTCGAATGCTGGCGTTGAAGGTGCTGTTATAATGAATGAAATTCTTGCAAAAGGCGATTTCAAACACGGATATGACGCACAAAACGACAAAATTGTGAACATGTTTGAAGCTGGAATTATTGACCCTGCAAAAGTTGTAACAGTTGCGTTGAAGCACGCGGCTTCAATTGTGAGTCTTCTAATCACAACCGAAGCAATTGTAGCTGATGCTCCAAAAAAAGATGAACCGTCTGCCCCAATGGGCGGTGGAATGGGAGGCATGGGCGGAATGTATTAAAACCGTTTCAAGCCTTGAAACCCTTACAGGTGGGGAAATTTCCCTGCCTGTAATTATAAGATTTACAAAAATCAAATATCACAGGCAAAAAATCATGAAGAGAAATTTTTTCTTTTTTATTTTTGTTATAGTGTACTAGTACAGTGATACACCAAACTCACACATTAAGCAAAAAAATTCCACAATTAAGAATTATGCTGACGCAAATGCCGGTCATGGTAATTATTGAACCAAAAAACACTTTTTTCGCCCACGCATTTTGACTTTCGTTTGGTATTGCAGGCACTGAGCTTAATTGTGGTGACATCCTTGCAAGCTTTGCCCAATATCCGCAGAAAAAAAGTGACGCAACGAGGTGAATTGCTCCAGTTTTGAAGCTGAAATATGCATTGACAATCAAAAATAGGGTTATGTATGCAATGGAGCTCCACTTAGTCCAAACCAAGCCTTTCATAGAAGGGACAGTTGGAATTTCTGCATTTTTATAGTCATTATACCGAAAAACCTCAATTGCGAACGAATGTGGCATTTGCCAAAGAACAATGATAAAAAACAGGCACAATGCGTTGATATCAAGCACACCCGAAACGGCAGTATAACCTATTACCGGGGGAATTGCTCCTGAAATTGAACCAATATGCACACCATAAATTGAATTTCTTTTGGTGATAACGGTGTAAAGTATTGTATATGCGAAGATTCCAAACAACGCAATACCTCCCGCAAGTTTGTTGACAAAATGCGTCATACCAAAAATGCCGATAATGCATAATATTGTGCCAAAAATTAAAGCGTGAATCTGCGACACTTCTTGCATTGGAAGGGCTCTATTTTTAGTTCTGTCCATTTTCTGATCAAGCTCCGCATCAAACCAATTGTTCAAAACACAGCCGGAGGCTATCACAATGCAAGACCAAAAGATCGTGCTTACACATAAAATTACACTATTTGTATTTGGAAAGTATTTTAATCCCACAAAAAAACCCGCAAAAACGGGAAGAAGATTTCCAAGTATAATGCCTTTTTTTGTTAAAGAGGCAAGCTTTAACGCATATTGTTTTTTCATTTTTTTTATAACTCCAATTCGATGAATTTTATTTTTGCAACGATTTAATTTTTTCAAGAATATCAACCGGAATTGCCATTGGTTTGAATTTTCCGCTAGAAATTTCAACGCAGGCAACCTTCACAAAGGCCTTAACGCACAAGCGTTCTTGCACTTTAACCTCTTGAATAAATTGAACGGCCACCTTGCCAATTTCAATAATTTCAGAATAAACGCACGCTTCATCTTCAAGTTTTGCTGAGGAAAAATATTCCACATTGCACCTTTTCACAACGAAAAATACTCCAGATTCACCCAAGTTAACTTGTGAAATTTCACCCAATGTAAGAAAATCGCTTCGCCCTCTTTCAAGAAACTTAAGATAATTCGCGTAATAAACCACACCGCCAGCATCGGTATCTTCGTAATAAACCTTATATTTTTGCATGTGTATCATAAAATTTCATGAATAGTGATAATATTATTTACAACAAGAATTATTTGCATCATAGAATCAAATTCTTGATAGTATGGATATTTTTCTAAGAATTCTTCAAAAACATACCATATCCGTTCAAGTTGCGAGGTTTTTATTACGGATTCTTCGAAATATGTTCGCTTTTTTACCTCACTAATATAAATTATTCCATCTTTTTGCGACAGTATGTCAATTTCCCCAGTGCGAGTTCTGAAATTACGAACAATCAAGGTATGGCCTGCACTTTTCAACGCACGACACGCAATGTCTTCCGCATACTTTCCCAAAGATTCAACCTTTAAAGATGATAACATAAACAAAAATGCTTGACAACTATTTTTTTGATATGTATGTTTAAAAACATTAATAAATAAAAACAAGCATTTTTGTGCAAAATTAAACAAAAAACAAAGAAAGTATGCAAAAATTCTTCACGAAAAACGAAATATTGCAAATATCCTACGGTTCAAAAGCCGTAAGTGTTTCAAAATATGCAATTTTTGGAATAATTGCCGCAATTTTTGCCGTTTTAATATACGCAACACTTGCATTCGCGAACATTGCCCAGTCAACTCACGAACTTGAAAAACTTCGCCAACAGCTCACAATTGAGCGCACAATTAACGCATCGCTTGCCAAGGAAATTCAAAAATCCAATGAAGGAATTGAAAAATTGATGCATAACCTCACAGGTACACCAAAAAAGAAATCAACACTCTATTACCAAGAAAACATCGCAAGCCCAATTCAACTTTATGGAATTTTAAATAATATACAAAAAAATCTTTTAATAATTGATGCCACCCTCAATGTTAAAATTTCGAAACTTCGGTCTGTAATGAGTATTGCAAGAACGATTGGCGGAAGGCAAGCTTTCTACGGCTTAAGTAAAATTAACCTTGCATATTCAAGCCACGTAAACGAACAACAGTCCGTTCAAAAGGCTTCGAAACATTTCCAAACTCCCACAATTGATATATCGCAAACAATTGAAAACATCACATTAAAATCTACCGGTCTCTCAATGATTAGTCAATCCTTAAAAAATCTTCCAGTTGAAATGCCCATCAGAGGCGCAAGATTCATGAGCGGCTTTGGTGCAAGATTTCACCCAATTCACCATCGCACAAGAATGCATAATGGTCTTGATTTCGCCGGTCCAAGTGGTTCGAAGATTAAATCGACGGGAAGTGGTGTGGTTACCAAGGCGGTTTACAGTCCATCTTTTGGAAACTATGTTGTAATTCAGCACAAAAATCGTATTCAAACACTCTACGCCCACATGAGTGCAATAAAAGTTCGTCAAGGTCAACGAGTTCAAACCGGACAAGTCATCGGAATTCAAGGAAGCACGGGTCATTCAACCGGCGCCCATGTTCATTACGAGGTCATTGTTGGCGGTCAACACTACAACCCAATGAGCTTTATCCAAGCCAAATCTATCTTGCAAAAAATATAAAATGTCCCAAAATACACAAGAATCCAAAGGATTACAAACAAACTCCGAATTTAGACTATCAAAGTACCTATCAATTTTTGCAGAAATATCACGCAGAGAGGCTGAAAAAGAGATAATGGGAGGCTCAGTTACTATCAACAACGAGCTCCCAAAAAATGCCGCAGTTCTTGTGGAAAAAGGTGATATCGTTATGTTCAAAAACCGTAGAATTATGCCAAGCAACAAAATTCTTGAAAAAGCACAGGAAATTGAATGCGTTGCAATTTACAAGCCAATTGGCGTGATTGTTACACGAAGCGACGAAAACAAACGCCCAACAGTCTATTCACTACTGCCAAAGGAAATGCAAAATTTCCACTATATTGGCAGACTCGATTACAACAGCGAAGGCTTGCTTTTGTTCACAAATAACCCAAAATTCGCGCGTGATATGGAAAATCCAAACAACAAAATTCCACGCGTTTATCATGTGAAAGTGCACGGAGTTCTTGACGCAAAAAAGCTCAGTAGAATGCAAAAAGGCGTAATTATTGAAGGAATTAGCTATCGCCCTGAGGAAATCCGCATTCTTCCTCGCACCAAAGAAACTTCAACGAACACTTGGCTTGAAATTACACTTACAACGGGGAAAAACAGGGAAATTCGTAACTTATGTGAATTTTTCCATCTGCAGGTTGTTAAATTGGTAAGGTTTTCTTACGGACATTTCGACATAAAAGATTTCCCGAAAATTGGCGTTCATAAACTTTACGAACGCGATATCAAACGCTTCACGAAATTTTTTGCAAAGTCCGTAGGAATGAAAGATGCTCCTCAATTTGTGAAATAATGTCGTTTTCGTCCATTTTTGAGTAATTTTCAAGAATACACCTCTTGCAATGTGTTTTCTTAATGAAAATTTTCTCTAAAATTAAACATTTTTTACAACAGTGATATTTTTTTCCAAAAATGTTTGCCGTAATTTCATTTTGCCAAGCATACGCTTTCACTATCGAACTTTCGGCATTTCTTGCCCACAAAACTCCGCACGGCGTTCCCAAAACATTTGCAATATGTTGACCAGACGAATCATTCGTTATGACATACTCCGCACTTGCAATTTCGGTGAAATATCCCCTTAAATCCGTTTTTCCGGCAAGGTTTTCAACCATAACGCCGCCATCAATTGTGCGTATAATTTCATTGGCTTGGTGTTGATCAACAACACTTTTACTGCCCAAAAGCTTGATTTTAAATCCCATATCCGCAAAATGCGTGATGATTTTTGCAAACTTTCCCGCAGGTAGGGTTTTGGCAAAATTCGAAGCACCAGCAAGAATTGCGATCGTTTTTTGTTGTTTTTTTGGAATATACCCAATAAAATTATGCAAGAAATTCACGCCAATTTCACGGCTCAAATTCACGCCAAAATTTTCTTCACATGTGGAAATATGGTGTGAAATTATCTGTTCTTTTGCAATTTCTGAGTAAGACTTCATTCCAAAAATTTTGATGTTCCACCCAGAAACTTTAAAAACAGCCAAAATTGGAAGCAATACAATGAAAATTGTTCTTGAACCAAGCAGCGATGTTATGTAAATTTTTTGGTTTTTTGGTGAATTTTTCACAATTTTGCACAAATTCCAAAAGGATTTATAAGATTTTAGCGAAAAAATACGCGTTGATATCGTTGAAATTTCCTTAATATTGCGATTATTTTTAAAAAGCGATTTTGTATGACAATGATTCTTATTCAAAACATAAATTTCAGCATTTGGAATATTGCTGACAATGCGATCCAAAAGAATATTGGCAAGTATTGCATCACCGACTTGATCCGTGCTAAAAAATATTAACTTCATATTAAAGGTTTTCTTCAAATTCGCAAATCATATCTTCTAAAACTTTCATTCCATTTTGCCAAAAATCTTCTTTTGAAATATCAATTCCAAATGGAGCAAGAAGTTCTTTGTGCCTTAATGCACCGCCGGTTTCAAGCATTGTAATGTATTTTTCTTCAAAGTTTTCAACCGTGCCCGATTTATAAATGTTATAAAGACTATTTACCAAAATATCGCCAAAAGCATAGGCGTAGACATAAAAAGGAGAGTGAACAAAATGCGGAATATACGACCAATAATGCTTGTAACCCTCGCCACTTTCGCCTGCAAAATTGAAGGCATCACCAAGGGATTCCTTTTGAATATTCAGCCAAATTTCACCAATTTGTTCAGGCGAAAGTTCGCCATCTTTTCGTTTGTTATGCACTTGAAGTTCGAAATCGCAAAAAGCAATTTGACGAATTGAAGTGTTCAGCATGTCTTCAATTTTAGAAGAAAGCATTTCAAGACGAGCCTCCTTTGATTGTGTTTCCTTTAGTAATTTTTGAAAAACAAGCTGTTCGCCAAAAACTGAAGCTGTTTCGGCAAGTGTCAAAGGTGTTTGGCAAAGCAATGCACCTTGATTTTTCGCCAAAAATTGGTGAACTCCATGACCAAGTTCGTGTGCCATTGTGGCAACGTCGCGTTGTTTTCCAAGGAAGTTCAGCATTATAAACGGATTTGTGGAGGTTGAAGATGGGTGTGAAAATGCACCGGAATCTTTAAAATCACGAGTCGGAGCATCAATCCAGTTCTTTTCAAAGAACGATTTTGCAATACGAGACATCCTTCCAGAAAATTCTCCATATGCTTCCAAAGTGATATTTTTTGCCTCTTCGTAGGAATATTTAACATTAGAATTAAATGGCATTGGGGCGTTTCTGTCCCAGTATTCCAGCTTTTCCTGTTTGAAAATTTTAGCTTTTAGGGCATAATATTTATGTGAAGTGTTTTTATACGATTTCTTAACGGAGGCAATTAGCGATTCCACAATATCGTCTTCAATTAAATTTGCAAGATTTCGCGAGGATATGACATCGCTAAAACCACGCATTTCGTCTTCAATTTGTTTATCTTTTGCCAATGTATTTGTTATAAACGCAAAGGTTTTAATGTTGTTTCCAAGCGTTTTTTCAATTGATTTTGCCGCTTTTTTGCGAACCTCCTGCGATTCATTTGCTAGAAGATCAAAAATTTTGGAAGAAGTAAGTTCTTCGCCGTTAAATTCAAAACGAAGATTTGCCATTGTTTCATCAAAGAACTTCGACCAAGCATCAGATGATGTAACCGATTTTTTTATCAAAACCTGCTCAATTTCTTCGGAAAGTTCGTACGGTTTAAAAAGGCGAATATTTTCAAAAAATGTTTTGTATTTTGCAAGTGGGGAATCAAATACAATCTTTTCATCAAGCTTGTTAATTTCTAAAGTAAAAAATGCAATTTCAGAAGAAAACACAGCCAAAGCTTCGCTTACTTGTTGATACAAACCCTTGCGGTCTTGCTCATTCATGTGCGTTATGAAGTTTAAGTAAGCATAAGTTCCAATTCGGTGCATTCCATCCACAATGTTTTCGTAAGATTTCACCGCCTTTTCAAGAATTTCTGCCGATGCAATTTTCCCTTTATACTGCACAGCGAATTGTTCAACAGATGTTTTAATTATTATTACCGCTTTTTTGCAGTCTTCAGGTTTTGCAAAAAGTGAGGATAAATTCCAAGCCGGAAGGTTTGTGTAATCGTTCATATATGTATAATTTATTCGTTACTTATTGCAAAATAAGCCAATGTATTTTAAATTCAAGAAAAAACATTGATTTTTGAAATCACTTAAAGCAACATTCAACATTATTTCAATTTTAAATGAAGGCAATTCTTTTTGATTTCGACGGCACATTAGTAGACACCCAGCACCTTTACAACAAAGCACTTTCGCAAGTTCTGTCGAAGTTTAATCCGGTTTACACGATTGAATATTGCACGAATTTTTTTGACGGCAAATGCTGGAACGATGCCTTTGAAATGCTTGCGATTCAGGAAAATTTCCACAAGGAAGCGGTGTTTAGCGAAGCTTTGGCTTTGGCTTATAATTTAATTTCAGGCGATGCAAAGGCAACAAATGGTACGACCGAGGCTTTGACTCTTTTGCGGGAAATGGGCGTGAAATATGCAATATGCTCCAATTCTCATACTCATGAAATTCATTCTGTTTTGAAGGCTACGGGTCTTGATGGGTTTTTCGTTGATGGCAATATTTTTGGCAGGGATATGGTGAAAAACGGCAAACCAGCAAGCGATATATATCTTTTAGGACTTGAAAAAATGGGCATTGACAAAGAAAAATGCATTGCGGTGGAAGATAGCATCAATGGGGCAAAAGCAAGTATCAACGCTGACATTCAAACGATAATTTTCACAGGTGGCAGCAGTTTTACTGGTGGATTTTCCAACATTGCAAGGTTTTCAAGCGCTTTTGGAAGCGTGAATTGTGTTGAAGATATGCGAAAAATTGTGGAATATGTGTAAAAAATAAATAAAAGATTGACAAACCCGTTTCGTGTAATTCAAGATTTTACAAAATAGTTGCAACTAATCCATATATTATATGTTGGAAAGCCTAAACTCTCTTGCGAAATTCATTGAATCTTTGCTTACATTTCAAATTTTTGGCATTCCTTTCATGATCCTTTGGCTTGGAGCGGTCAGCGTTTTTTTTACCATAAGACTAAAATTCATTAACATTTTTGGAATTAAGCACGCATTCCACATTCTTATCGGAAAATTCAATGGTGAAAAATCAAAAGACGAAATTAGTCCATTCAAAGCATTAATGTCATCAATGGCAGCAACCATTGGAACCGGCTCAATAGTCGGAGTTGCCGTTGCGGTTTCAAAGGGTGGTCCGGGTGCTGTTTTTTGGATGATGATGTTCGGTTTTTTTGGTATGGCATTAAAATGTGCGGAGGTCTTCCTTGGTCACAGATATCGCAAAGTGAATGCAGATGGCACAATTTCAGGCGGACCATTTATCTATCTCAGGGACGGTCTTGCTGAAATGGGATATGTTCGACTTGGTAAAATTCTTGCAATGACCTTCCTCATTCTTTGCATAGTTGGTCTTTTTGGAATGTCTGGATTTCAGGCGAATCAAGTTGTATCAATTTTAACAAATGGCGAAGCAGGTTTTACGGCGAAGAAAATCATATATTCCCTTGCTCTAACGGGGTTTTGTGCTTATATAATTATCGGTGGCGTGCAAAGAGTATCATCATTTGCAAGCATATTCGTTCCAATGAAAATTGGTCTTTATGTTGGTGCCGTAATGTTAATCATCCTTTCTCATCCAATTCAACTTGTTGCTGGGGTTAAGCTAATTTTCACCGAAGCATTTAATTTTTCATCAGGAATGACGGCGTTTTTTGCGATGGTTGCAATTGGTGCAAGAAGGGCATTGATGGCATGCGAGGCTGGGCTTGGAACTTCTCCAATCGTGAACGCATCTTCAAATGTGAAATATTCACAAAGACAAGGTATTCTTAACATTTTTGACCCATTCGTAACAACTTGGTTTGTGTGCGTTGCAACCTCATTAGTGTTGATTATGTCTGGTTTCTACACGAATGTTGATCTTAACCCCGCAATTTTGGTTCGCAATGCGTTTGCTCATTATCACGAAATTTTCGGATATGTTGTAATCGTTTCAATCATCATTTTTGGTGTTGCAACCGTGTTTTCAGTTTCATACTACTTCATGCAGGCTGGGAAGGCTCTCAAATTGCCAAACTCCGTTTTGTATGCGTTCTTTTTCACATTCCTATTCTTGGCGGGAATTCTTCAATTTGACCTCGTAATCGCCTTCACAGATGTATTCATCGCATTAATGACGATCATCAACACAATTGGTCTTTACTTCCTTTCAGGGAAAATTGCACGGGAATTTAAGGACTACTTCGCTAACCATAAAAACGACAAAGAATAACGCCAATGCACCATATTCAACTCACTCTTTACGCTGCACTTTTTGGTTCGTCCGCCTTACTATTTAAAATTATATCCGCACACCTTGCGGTTTATACTACCGTTTTTTTACGCTTGGCAATTGGTGGTGTGGTTTTGTGTATAATATGCCTTTTTACCAAAACGCCCATATTCAAAAAAGAACAATTTTCCCGAATCCTCTTCATTTCTTCGTTCAATTTTGTTCTGCCGCTGCTCCTTTTTTGCTATGCGGGAAACTTGCTCGATTCCAGCATAACCTCCGTTTTAAAAGCACTATTTCCTGTTTTCACAATAATTCTTTCGTCAGTTATTTTGCGTGAAAGAATCTCAAAAATTGGCGCAATTGGCATTGCAATAAGCGTTGTTGGAATACTATGTTTAAACATAAAGAAAGATTTTTCTTTTGATGAAACGCAAATCTTCCCATCGCTAATCCTTGTTCTGGCAACAATTATGTATGCCTCCTGTGCAATATTTGTTCGCATGAAATGCAAGGATATCTCGCCCCT
>CANKQN010000018.1 GCA_947485035.1 Rickettsiales bacterium
AGGTCTTGGTCTTGAAAACGCAGGCGTTGTTGTGAGCCAGCGAGGAATCATCGAAACAAACGCAAAACTTCAAACAAGTATTGCAAATATTTACGCAATTGGTGATGTTATCGCAGGACCAATGCTTGCCCATAAAGCCGAAGATGAAGGTGTTGCGGCTGCGGAAATAATCGCAGGAAAACACGGACATGTCAATTACGGCGTAATTCCATCAGTTGTTTATACTCACCCGGAGGTTGCCTCTGTTGGTCAAACTGAAGAGGAACTCAAAACCGCTGGCGTTGAATATAAAGTTGGAAAATTCAGCATGATGGCAAATTCCCGTGCAAAAGCAGTTGATGACACCGAAGGTTTTGTGAAAATTCTTTCTTGTAAAAAAACTGATAAAGTTCTTGGTTGCCACATAATTTCTCGTGGTGCTGGTGATATAATTCACGAAGTTGTTGTTGCTATGGAATTTTCAGGTTCAGCAGAAGACATCGCCCGCACTTGTCACGCCCACCCAACTTTAAACGAAGCAATTAAGGAGGCTGCTATGGCAGTTGATAAAATGCAGATTCACAGCTAGGAAATGGAAGATAAGGAGTTCGAAGAGTTAAAATTCAAGTTCGACCAACACAAACAGCTTGATGATAAGTTATTGCAAGCAAGTGGTATTTTTGATAAACAGTTGTTTGCATTTAATATTGGATTGATAACATTAATATTCTTATTGCTTAACAAACAATATGATATTCATAAGTGTTGGTATGTAATATTTATACTTTTTGCGTTTTGTCCAATTATTTCATCGATTCTTCTAATGGGAACATATATTCGAACGAGAAAAATTATAGCAATTCAACAAAGTTTGATATTTCATTTTGATCAAGATAGTAGTGATAAATGTGATGTGCTTGATGCACGAAATGCAAGACATAGTTCCACATCTTATTGGATTTGTGTTGTAAGTTGGATGGCAGTTGTGTTGATAATTTTCCTTGCAATATTTGTAATTGACTTTAAAAAAGAAATATCTAACAATCCATCTATTAATGATAAATCTATGTCTACAAGGAATGTAAGTAATAATTTGAGTGGGTTTGATGGTAAATCTTTCGCTCAGCAAGCACTAAAACCTACATTAGCCTCAGCAGGAAAAAGCTTTTCGCAAGCTGGTGCTGGTATAAGTTCTCAACCAAAACCACAAACAACCGCATCTCAACCTCAACAACAAAACAACCTTCAAACAAACAATAAATGAAAAAACTCGCATTTTTACAAAACCCCGAAAGTATTTACTTCATTCCCCTTGGTGGTTGTAATGAAATTGGCATGAACTTTAATTTATATTACAAAGACGGCAAGTGGATTGTAATTGACTGTGGAATTGGTTTTGCATCGGAGGCAATTCCGGGTGTGGATATCATTGTTCCGGATTACAAATTCATTTCCGACAACAACATCAAAATTGAAGCACTAATTCTGACCCACATTCACGAGGATCACGTTGGTGCCATTGCGCATTTGTGGGAGGGGATTGGTCGTCCAAAAATTTACGCAACGCCGCTTGGTCGTGAATTTGTGTTGCACAAATTTGCCGATATCAAAATTCGTGATAAACCTGAAATCATCACAATTCACGGCGAAATGCGTAAGGTGAACATTGGAACATTTGCGATTGAATTTGTGGGTTTGACTCACTCCGTCCCAGAAATGAAGGCGATAGTTCTTGACTCTCCATGGGGGAAAATCGTTCATACAGGCGACTGGAAATTCGATAGTTCGCCGGTTGTTGGTCAAGAAAGTGATTTGAAGCGTCTTAAAGAGCTTGGAAAAGAGGGCGTTCACACAATTCTTTGTGATTCAACAAATATTTCTCAAGAAGGGTTTTCCGGCAGCGAAGGAGATTTGGAAAAATCGATTATTAAGCTTGTGAAAGAGCAAAAAGGCAGGGTTGTAATTGCCACATTTGCCTCGAACTTAGCGCGAGTTCAGACAATTTGCAATGTTGCACAAAAAACTGGCAGAAAGCTTGTTCTATCTGGCTTTTCACTTCGCAGAATTACTGAAATTGGTCTGAAAATTGGATATTTTCAAAATTGCCCTGAATTTCTTGATCAAAAAGACGCAAGCGGTTTGAAGCCCGAGCAAACTCTAATTTTATGCACAGGATGTCAGGGTGAACAGCGTGCAGCACTTTCAAAAATTGCAAGCAAGGAACATCCACATATTAAGCTTAACAAGGGCGATTCCGTTATTTTCTCCTCAAAAATTATCCCCGGCAATGAGAAATCAATTTACGAAGTATTCAATAAATTCGTCCAAAGAGACATAAACATTTTTACAGAACGTGACCATCAAGTGCATGTTTCTGGTCACCCAAATCGCGGAGAACTCAAAAAAATGTATTCACTTTTGAAGCCAAAAAACCTGATTCCCGTTCACGGCGAGCAGTATCACATCATGGAGCACTGCGAATTTGGTAAGTCTCTTGGTATGAAATCGATGCGTCCAAAAAATGGCGATGTTATTGAAATTAGCAAAGATGGCGTCGCAAAAGTTGATTCGGTTCACAGTGGATATCTGTGTGTTGATGGTACAAGATTTGAGAGTCTTGACAGCTCAATTTTCAGGGAACGCAAAGCAATTGCCGTTGGTGGAATGATTTCATGCGTTTGCATTGTTACATCCGCTGGTAAGTTGACTTGCCAACCAATAATTGAACATTATGGCGTTTTTGACGGCAAAAAGCAAGATGAAATCAAGGAATTTCAGAAAGGTCTGCGTGCCGAAATAACTGAACTTTTGGTCAATTTCGACAACATATCGCAATCAAAAAAAGTAATTGAACGCACAATTGACAACACTATCGCAAAATCGATGAAATATTCGCACGGCAAAATTCCATTTATTAATGTAATTTTCCATGTTATATAAGGGTTTTGCATTTGCACTGGTTTTGGGATCTTGTTCCACGATGGACCTGAACAGTGCAATTTATCAATCCGATGTTGAAATTAAGTTGGTAACGCAAAATCAAAAAGAGGAGTTTAGCATTATTGATATTGAGCTCCGCAGGCTTTTTAAAACTACGACGCCTTCTCGCAAGTGTAATATTGATGTTGCAATTGTTAAAAATTCTGTGAACTCGGGGATATCCAGCACGCTTTTTGCAGTTAATAAAAATATCACAATGGTGGTAAATTATACAATTAAATGCGACGATGGTCTTAAAACAACAAATTCAGTTTCACAATCAACAGATTTAACACTTCAACAGGAGCAAACATTTGCACAATATGTTGGTGAGAAAAAAGTTTCACACGATCTCTGTATTCAAATTGCCAAATTAATTCACGATGAATTGAAGATGTTCTTTGCGACGAGTGTGAAAATTTAGGCATAGTAATCTTTTGTTTCACCGAAAATTTCGTGAGCAATTTTGCGTGAAGCCCCTCTTTTTATTGCAATTTGACCATCTTGCTTCATGTTTTCAACGCTAGAATTCGACAAAAGTAAATTTATTAAAGTCGCAAGGTTATAGACATTTGATTCCCACGGTTTATGTAGTAAACCAAGGTGGTTTTGCACAATCCAATTGGCATTTTTCATTTGATGGTCGTCTGCCGAGTTTTTGAGCGGTATGAATATTGTTGGAACACCAAATGCGAGGAGATCGACAATTGAAGACGCGCCTGAGCGTGAAATGCAGACGTTGATTTCTGGTAGTATGTCGTAAATATTTTCAAAAAATGGCTTAACTTCACACGAAATATTGTGTTTTTCGTATGTCGCAAGAATTATTTGCGTGGTTTTTGCGTCGGCTTGATGTAGAATGTGTAGGTTTTTGTGTTTGCGAGTGAGGTAGATTATCGCTGGCAATATCGACTTCAAAGATTCTGCACCGCCACTAGTTCCAGACATTATCAAAATATTGGTTTTGTCAGTTTGCGTGCGTTTAATAATGCGTGGCATTGAAGAAATTGCGTTTGAAAGTGGCATGCCAACATTGTGAATATTATATAGTCGCGATTGGACGGGAAGAAATGTGAATATTTTTTGTGCAAATATGGCAAAAATCAAGTTCACTTTTCCAAAAACGGCGTTTTGTTCGTGCAAGAAAATTTGCTTGCGAAAAATAACTGCCCAAAAAAGTGTTGGAAATGATGCGTAGCCGCCAAATCCCGTTACTGTGCGAAATAAAAATCCTAAAAATATAAAATGAAAAAACGATTTAACAATTGCTAAACCAAGGCACGAGAGTGATGTTATCCGCTTCCTTAGTGGTAAAATAGGCAGTGTGAATAGCAACATTGAATTGCCGTGAGATTCGATTGTTTTAAATAATTTTTTTTTAATTTTATTGCGTTTTGCAATAATTGGTAGGGCGTTGGAATCTGAAACAAACAAAATACGATTGTTGAAGCTCGTTTCTCCTGCGAAGTTTATTGCGGGGAAAATGTGTCCACCCGTGCCACCCGTGGTAACAATGTTCAACTTGCGAATTGATATTCGTGTGTCGAAATATCCACGAAATTTTGGGAAATAGTGTAGAATTTCCTCAACAATTGAATGCAATGCGTATAGAAGAAAAATTGCAAGTGAAATTGGTGTAAATATAAAGCGCAGAATTACAATTGTAATAACGAATATCTTTTGTTTAGAGGAAAGCTCCTCCATAAAAAATTTTTTTTTCATGGAGATAATATTGCAAAACGCAAGAAATGATAGCTTACTTATAAACATCTGTGTATAGTTCAAGCTCCTCCGGTTGAGGTGAATTTTCAGCAAAATCGATCACTTCATTCACTTGCTTATTTGCATCATTGTGAATTTGATCTAAATCTTCTATTGTGGCAATTTTTTCGTTGACGATATACCGTTGAAGGTTTATGATGGGATCGTGATTTTCCTTCATATCATTCAACTCCTCCTTTGTTCTGTATGTGGCAGGGTCTGACATTGAATGCCCACGATAGCGGTATGTTTTTACTTCAAGAAGGTAGGGTCCTTGGTTGCTGCGAACATGAGAAACGGCAATATCCATCGCTTTTTTCATGGAAAAAATATCCATACCATCAACTTTTGCATTGGCAATTGCAAAACCATCGCCACGAATGTGAAGGTCTTCGACGGACGATCCTCTTGCAACAGAAGTTCCCATTGCGTAACCATTGTTTTCCACGATAAAAATTACCGGTAATTTCCATAGGGAGGCCATGTTGAAAGATTCATAAACCTGTCCTTGGTGGAAGGCACCGTCGCCCATGAATGTTACAGAAAGTGCTTTATTTTTTTTATATTTATTCGCAAAAGCAAGCCCTGTACCAATCGGAACTTGTGCCCCAACAATTCCGTGACCACCAAAAAAGTTTTTTTCTAAGTCAAAAATGTGCATAGAGCCACCTTTACCACGAGATACCCCCGTAGATTTTCCGAAAAGTTCTGCCATAATGAATTTAGGGTCGGTTCCTGCAAAAATTGGGTGGGCGTGATCGCGATAACTTGTGATGACTTGATCTTCCGCTGTGATTGCGGCGTAGACTCCGGCAACAACGGCTTCTTGACCGATGTATAAGTGGCAGAAACCTGCAATTTTACCCATTCCATACATTTGCCCTGCTTTTTCTTCAAATCTGCGTGCAATATACATCTTTTTATAAGAAGCCATGACGGCATCGTTTGAAAGTATTGCTGAATTTTTCGCCATAAAAATTTTCATATAAATATCGATTTTATTATTTATCGTCAATTTTTTTTGTCAAGTTTTTTAAAACCTCACAAAAATCCCTTGCATTGTCATGAAAAATGTGCTATTGTTATTTATCAAATTATTATTAATTATTTTTTATTTTATGGGTTTATTAAATATGTTCATATGTTGTTTTCGCAAGAAAAATAAAATTTCCCCCAGCGTTTTATACCAGAATTTTTCCCCCAGCGTTTTATACCAGCCTCTCAGTGATGAAGCGAATTATGTAGACGGTTATAGTCAGGAAACTGTCAATTATAGCAAATATGAACAGATTACACTGCCACATGCTTCGTCGTGTAACTTTAAAGGGTTGGATTATTTGCGGATTGTCACAGCAGATTCGGCCAGGGAATGTAGTATTAGCAATTGTCCCAATATTAAAACTATTAAAGGGAAATCACTTGAAGAATTAAGAATCACTGGCAAATGCAACATCGAAAATATTGAGGCACCAAACTTAAAAAAGATTATGATTGTGGGTATATATGGTGCAGAATTGGAACTGTTTAAGAAGCAGATTAATGCGTCATTGCTTCAAGATCATAAAGTACAAATTGACTATGGTTGTGATACTGTCGTGGACAATAATAAAGTTCAACCACAAGCAGATGATCTATCACGTTTTAGTCCAGGTGCGGGGGTGAGTCGAGCTATGTAAGAGCAATATCAAAGGTTAAAATAAATAAATTAATAGATAAAGATCGTACAGATAAAGATCGTACAGAATTTTCGAGTACATATGCGGAGGATGAGTCGAGCTATGAAAGACCAGATTATATTGTTAGAAAGCGTATTGCATGTGGCAATGGTGCGAGTATTGTGTAGTAAATAATTTCTTGACAATTAAATTTCTTTAATTTTTGAATTGCAATGAATTTATTCAAGGTCAATGCCATCACTGAAAGATATCAAAAGCAGAATTGGAAGCGTGAAGTCTACGCAGAAAATTACAAAAGCAATGAAAATGATCTCAACAGCAAGGCTGACAAGGGCAAAAAACCACCTTGCAATTCAAAAAGAATACTCTCAAGCCGTGCAATTGATATCAAATGCGAGTTTGTCTCACGGCTTTGACGACGCAATTGATGTGCCACAATTGCTATCAAACTTCACACAAAAAAAAGGCAAAAAAAATATTCTTACCGTTTTAATTTCAACGGACAAGGGTCTTTGCGGTGCGTTGAATACATTTCTTTTTAAAGAATTTAATGCAAAATTTGCAGGCGGAAACTTGATTGTTGTTGGAAAAAAATCGTTTGATTTCACCAAAGGCAAGGTTGAAACTTTGAATAGTGCTCCATATTTTTCCGGAAAATCTGAAAACCACGAAGAAATTGTGACTGATATTCTATCTACAATTAAAAGTCAAAATATCACACAACTGCACATAATGTTTCCAGAATTCATCTCAACAATTGCACAAAAACCAAAAGTTCTAATTTTCCCCGAGAACAAACAAACGGTTTCTTCTCAATACGAAATTGAAGGCTCGCCAACTGAATTGGCAGAAAGTCTTTTGGAGGAGGCAATTCGCTCAATCCTTTTTGAAGGCTTGGCACAGTTGACATGTAGTGAACATAGTGCAAGAATGATTGCAATGGATAACGCTTCCAATAACGCAACTGCAAAAATTAAAGAATTGACGCTAATTTATAACAAAACTCGCCAAGCAAGCATTACAAGGGAGATTCTTGAAATTGTAGCTGGAAGTCAAGCTGTATAATAAAATTCTTGTATTTTTCCTATCATAAACTAAATAATTTTCCTCAAACCAGTTTCAATAGAATTACGGATCTTTGTGGCAACAAGTTCCTTTGCGTCATGCTTATCAATTGTGATAATCTCATTGAAAACAATGTTTATCGTTCCACTTTTTTTGCTTGAAAACAGCCCCTTCCCAAAGCATTTACTTGCGTCTGTTGATATTGTTAAAATTTTCTGACCACTCGCAAACATTGTCACGCCAGATTTATACGGATATTTTTCATAATTATAGCTTTCATCAATCGGAACACGAGTTCCTTGTGGGAAAATCACGATATTTTTGCCAGATGCCAGTGCGGAGTTGGCACCTTTTATAACTTTTATGATATTTTTTTTGGAAAAACTGTCTCTATCAATGCCAATCATATTGAATTTTTTAAGGAAAATGCCTATAAACGGAATTCGCATGAGGGATTTTTTTAAAATAAACACAGGAACATTGTATTTGTAGGAAATAAAAAAAGTTTCCCACGCCGAACAATGATTCGAGGCGATTATGATACCAGTTTCGTTGCGGAATGTATCGTTGTGAATATTCACTTTGATGCCACAGAAAATTCTTGCCGAAATCATAATGGATTTAAGCCAAATTATGGTGATTTTCCGTGCGATTGTGTCAGAAAAAACTGCTATTGGTGAACACGAAGCATACAAAATGCCGCAAGTTATGGTTGTAATTTTGAAGAAAAAATTTCCGATAAAGCTCATAAACAATGTTTAATATCCATAAAGTTCGCTGTCCGAATTTTGATATTCGGGAATTTGATCTCCAGTTTTGAAGAACTCAATAATTGTTCCTTCTTCGCCAGTATTGGCTTTTTTACCGGTTTTGTAGTTAATAGCAACGGGAGTTATGCCAAACGGCATCGCAATTTGCGAGGAAGGATATCGCTTAACGACCTCCTTCATTGTATCGATAAAAATTGGCATTGCAATTGTTGCACCAAATTCATTTCCAAGAGTTTTTGGCTCGTCGAATCCTGCATAAATTGCAATGACAACTTTGTCGTTAAAACCCACGAACCAAGAGTCTTTCGAATCGTTCGTTGTTCCGGTTTTGCCCGCAACACCCCTCCCCAATGTGCGACCAACAGCCGCCGCTGTTCCCCTTTGTGCTGCACCCTCAAGAATTGAATAGATTTGATACGCAACCTGTGGCGATATAAGTTCTTTGCTTAAATTGTTGTGTCTAATTGATGGAATTTCGCTTTCGTTTTCGCAGTTTTCACACGTCACAGAGTTGTTTTTGTATATAATTTTACCGTCCCTATTTTGAATATATTCAATGTAAGATGGTGTGATTGTTTTCCCGCTGTTTATATAAGCAGAATAGCTTTGCGCCGCCTTTAATGGCGTTACAGATATCGTTCCAAGTGCGGCTGAGAGGTTGATTTCATCACTTGGTTTTGACAGTCCAAAACGGACAAACATATCTTTAATTCCCTCGTAACCAACGACATCAGCAAGGCGAACTGTGGGAATATTTCGTGAAAGTTCGAGGGAGCGTCTCAGTGTTATTGGTCCAAGATATTCCATATTTGCATTTTCTGGGTGCCAATTTCCAATTGTGATCGGCTCGTCAATGAATATTGCAGCTGGGGAGTATCCATGTTCAAAAGCAGCTTGATATACAAACGGTTTAATCGCAGAACCCAACTGCCGTGACGATTTGGTCGCCCTGTTGAATCCGTTTGGGGTGTCGAAATAATCACCAACCATTGCAAGAATTTTACCGTTTTTTGCATTCATAACAACCGCACCTGCGTTTGGTTGTGGAACGGGTTTGGTTAAAAGAGGGTTTTTTCTAAACTGCTTTTCAACCGATTTTGGCAGTCGTAATTTTGTAATTTGCGAAAGAGATTGTCTTTCAAGAAGAACAATTCCCATGTTGTAAGGTACATGTTCAAGAGCAACGCTTCTAACGAACATACATTTTGCCCCTCGTCTAATGCCAATTTTAGTGCTATACATTCCTTCATATTCCAAGCTTACACCATATTCTGCATTTTCAGGAGCACGATATCTCGTAGCAATATCACCAAGCTCCGTGCACCAATTTTGTGTGAATTTAATTGAGTTTAAAGGTCTTCCATATTTTTTTTGATAGTCATTTAAGCGAGTTTGCACCGAGTTAAAAAGTGCCTCCTGAATGTGGGAATCTACTGTGCTTTTAATAAAATATCCATTGGTGAACAGATCGTTTATATGTAAAATTTTCATTTCGTTGAGCATAATGTGATCTGCAACTGCATTATAACCTGAACGCTCTTCGTGAAAATCTGATTTTTTTTGGTGTCCAATTGGTGTTTGTTTTGCAACGATAGCAAGCTTTTCATCGATAAAATTGTTTATCAACATTTGCTCAATAACCCAGTTTCTGCGGTCGATATGTCTCTTCGCATTTGCTCTTGGATTTAACAGCGATGGTGCTTTTGGAATTGCTGCAAGGCTTGCGGCTTCTTGAATATTGAGATTTTTTGCGTGTTTACCAAAATATTCAAGCGATGCACTTTCAATGCCATACGCATTATTGCCAAGGAAAATATAGTTAAGGTAAAGTTCAAGGATTTCTTGCTTTGAAAGCTCTTTTGTTATGATAATTGACAGGATTATCTCCTTAATTTTTCTCTCAAAAGTTTTTTCACTTGTTAAAACCATGTTTTTCACCAGCTGTTGTGTAATGGTTGAGGCACCGTGAAGCGAGTGATTTCCGGTGAGTTTGTTTTTAAAATTTGTAACGGTTGCACGGAAAATTCCACGAATATCAATGCCAATGTTATTGAAAAAGTGGGCATCCTCTGCTGCTAAAAATGCGTTGATAACATGCGGTGGAAGTTCGGAAAGAGGTATATATTTTCGTGAAGTTTGTGCGTATTCTTTCATCAAAATGCCATCTTTTGTGTAAAGTTTCGATGTCAATTCATAGCCTTCTTCGTTAATTTTTCGAACATTTGGCATTGTGTTCATATAGTGAAGAACAAGCCCAACTAAACACAAAATAAACAGTAGAACAAGTATGAGTATTATTTTAACTAATGTTTTCCAGTTGAATTTTAGCTTTGAAAATTTAATTTTTTTCTTTTTAACCGCACGCTGAACATTTAGAAAGTCAATTTCTTCATGCTTTCTTTGTGTTTTGCTATCATCTTGTTTCATTTTTTATATCAAAAAGAGCTACACCCGAAAGTTTTTCGCTAAGTGAAGATATTCCAAGCATCATACGCGGTGTGTCGCTGAAAGCAGCTGCAAGAAGTAAAAGCACGATGAAGGTTGCATTCATTCCGTGATTTCTGAATACTATGAGAGATAAAATTCCACAAACGGGATAGATTAATCGCAAGTGATACCAAGCAATGATTTGCATTGTAGTTGGTTTTGCACCAATTCTGTTTTGAATACCTAGGCTTGTGAGACGCATGCCAATGGTGCCTTTTTTAGTTCTTGCTATCATTACAATGTAGTAAACCGTTCCAGACATGAATGCGAAAATTATGCACCAAATAGCAATTTTATTCACGCCATAAATTGAAGAAAGAAGTAATTTTTCGTTGGGAGTCGCAGCATCTGCAATTTCCTGTTGAATATTTTTTGGAATTAGAAAATATGATGCCGTCCTCAGGGATATTATGAAGATTGTGATGCGAATAATAAAGGCTATGAATGCATCAACAAGTTTTTGACCAATAGAATTTATGGAAGATAATTTTTGTTTCTTTTCACTTTTCTTTTTCGTTGACCCAAGTTGCGTTGGCGTTTCGTAGTGTTGGAGATCTGCAATTTTCATTTTACGGATATAAAAATTTGTGTTTCCATACAGTTCCTTCAATAGTATATTTATGGCGAAGGTGAAGCCTGTATGCGCCGTCAGTCCAGAATTCAAATTCTTGTGGTGTAATTTTAAATCCTTTCCAGTGTGGTGGGCGCACAACAGATTCTTCTGTTGTATGATTTTCTTGGAAATGCTGAAATTCATCTTGAAGGGCTTTGTACGATTCAAGTTCGCTTGATTGTTTTGAAACACAAGCACCCATGCGGCTTATTATGTGCCTTGACGCAAAGTATTGGTCAGATTCTGCGGGCGAAACTTCCGAAATTTTTC
>CANKQN010000019.1 GCA_947485035.1 Rickettsiales bacterium
CCAACCGAAAAAGACGCACTGATTTTGGAGGCTTCACTTATAAAAAAACACCAGCCAAAGTACAATATCCTCCTCAAAGATGACAAATCTCGCCAATATATCAAACTTTCGAGCCATACATTTCCCGCAATTGTAAGGTATCGTGGGAAATTTGAGCGAAAAGTATCGCTTTTTGGACCATTTGGCTACATTCAAGGCAGTAAATTTTCCACAAACGAAACAATAAAATACATCACAACCTTCGTGAACAAGGTTTTTCAAATTCGCTCATGCAAAGATTCCAAATTCAACACGCATCAATCATGCGGAAAACCGTGCATGGAATTTCAAATTAAGACATGCTCGGGCCCGTGTGCCGGCATGATTTCCAAGTCTGACTATGAAAAATCGATCGAAAGTGCGAAAAAATTCCTGCAAGGAGCAGATTCCGAAGTGTATAAATTGATTAAAGAAAAAATTTGGACACTTGCACAGAGCGAAAATTTTGTCGAGGCGGATATCCTCAAAAACCAAATTCTTTCCATTGAAAATCTGAAATCATCTTCCAGTGATGTAAATTTTACGAAATTTGAGAATGTTGATGTGATTGCAATCGGTGAAAGCCTTACGAAGGTTGAAGTTTTTGCAATTCGCAATGGCTATGCTTTGGGTGGAAATCTTTTTGAAATTCACAAACACGATGGCACAACTGCGGAAATTTTGGAGGCGTTCATTTTGGAGTACTATTCGAGGGAGAATCTGCCGCCGAAAAAAATTTTTACAAGCCACAAAGTGGCGACTCAAAACCTGAAAATCCTTTTCAAAGAGCTTCTTGCCGTTACGGCGGAAATTTCCAACCCGCAACAGGGCGATTCCAAGGTTTTACTTGATTTTGTCCTGACGAATCTTCAATTTCAAATTGATATTGATGCAAAGCAAACAAACGCATTTGCGGTGGGAATGGAGCACATTCGTGGGGCATTTGGTCTTGATTTTGCCCCAAAGCGTGTGGAAATTTACGATAACAGTCACATTTCTGGTGCTTTTTTTACGGGTGCATTCGTTGTTGCCTCGCAAAAAGGGTTTGAAAAGTCGCAATATCGCAAATTTAACGCAAAATATTCAAAAGGAGGCGACGATTACGCAATGATGGCAGAGGTTATGACGCGACGCTTCGCAAGTGATTCTTCAATTGGGAATTTTCCGGATTTACTGGTAATTGATGGAGGAATTGGGCAATTTCATGCAGTGACAAGGGTTTTAGACGAACTTGGCGTGAAAATTCCAGTTGTTTCAATTGCGAAGGGAAGGAATCGCAATGCTGGAAATGAAACATTCTTCACACGCAAAAACCCCGATGGGTTCAAGCTTGAAAACAAGCAAGCGTTGTATTTTATTGAAATTCTGCGAGATGAGTCTCACCGTTTTGTGATAACATCTCACAGAAAAAGACGCGATAAAATCTGATTTACTCAAAAATCATCGTTCCAATGCCCGTGTCTGTCAAAATTTCAAGTAACAGTGCGTGTTCTTTATTTCCGTTAATAATGTGGACGGTTTCAACTCCGTGGCGAACAGCATCTATGCAAGTTTCCACTTTTGGAATCATTCCACCAGAAATTTGACCGCTTTTAATCATTTCCTCCGCTTGAAATGTTGTGAGGGAGGTTATGAGGTTTTTCTCAAAATCCTGCACGCCGTCAACATCTGTCATTAAAATCAGCTTTGAAGCTTCAAGTTCAGCAGCAATTGCACCGGCAACATTATCAGCATTAATGTTGTATGTATTTCCGTCATCGTCGAACCCTACTGGTGCAATAACAGGAATTACAGGTGTATTTTCAAGAGCATCAAAAAAATCGCCGTTGATGATGTCTGGCATTCCAACCCAGCCAAGGTCAAGAATTCGCTCAATGTTTGAATCGGTTTCTTTGTGAGTTTTGCGCATTTTTTTTGCTTTAATAAGGTTTGCGTCCTTGCCTGACAGTCCAAGTCCAACTCCGCCGCAGGCGTTAATTGCCGAAACGACCTCTTTGTTGATGGAGCCGCACAGCACCATTTCCACAATTTCAATCATATCTTTTGTTGTAACACGCACGCCGTTCACGAACTCACTTTTAATGCCAAGGCGTTCAAGCATTTGACTAATTTGAGGTCCTCCACCATGAACAACAACAATGTTAATTCCACACGATTTCAACAAAACAACATTGCGAGCGAAGTTTTCCATCGCTTTTTTGTTGCCCATCGATGAGCCGCCAAACTTGACGACAAATGTTTCGCCGGTGAATTTTTTAATATACGGCAAAGCTTCCGTCAGAACCGAGGCTTTTTTGAGTGCGTCCATTTGTTTCATAAATAAAAATCAATTTCATATACCATTAATATGGTTTTTGAAAATATCAAATATTTCTTGCGAAATTTCTAAATTTTCTTTGTTTTTGATAGTCTTAACAGACGAGAGGAAAATTTGACCCGTGAAATTACTGCAATGCTTTAATTGTTTGCGAATTTCTTCCTGCTTTGCCTTAACTTGCTCCCATGGAATGCGATCGCATTTGGTTAAAACAATGGCGAAAGTTTTGTATTCAAGCATGTCCATAAGCATAAGATCGTGTTCTTGAATTGGCTTTTCAATTGGCAAAAGAATGTAGCTTTTTACAATATTCACGAGTTGTATGAACTCAGGGATAGCCTCCCACTGTGAGATTGTGGAGTTCGCAACTTTTGCATAGCCATAACCGGGGAAATCAACAAGAAAGGCTTTTTTATGAAAAAACGGGTGGTTTGGTGTGAAAAGAATGATTTCCTTGGTTTTTCCGGGTGTTTTTGATGAAAATGCAAGGTTTTTCTTGCGACAAAGATTGGAAATCAAGCTGGATTTTCCTGCGTTTGATGCTCCAAAAAATGCTATGTGTGGAAGGTCTATTGTTTTTTCAATAGAAGAAATAGATTCCTTAGACCAAAGAGAGTAAAGGTATGTAAAACCTTTTGATATTATTTGGTCTAAGGTCATTTAATAATTTTTTTAAGACGCAGAAGATACATTTCTTGCTTGTGCAACTTTAAGGGCTTTTGCTCTCATTACGCGCATAGAAATTTTCACTTTTTTCAACTGCTGTTTTGTTGTGTGGTAGCGTTTTTGTTTGTATACGCGAATAACGTTATCCTGTTGAAGCTGTTTTTTAAGCTTTGCATAACATTGCATAATTTTATTGTTTTGAACTGCGATAGTGATTGCCATTTGCAAAATTTCTTTAATTTCAATTCGAAAAATACAAAAAACTTTATTTGTCAAGAACTTTTTTAAATAAAAAAAATCTTGATTTTTCCAAACTTCCAAGGCAACATTTATAAAATTTTCTTTTAATGTGAGTAACGACTTCAAAAAACCCGCAAACGCGTTGCAATCTGCACAAAGTTCAACGGAGGAAGAGGAGTTTGATTTCGACATTCACTTCGACAAACCAATTGACCCAGAACACCTTGAAGGAGCAGAAGATTTGCACGATTTCCAAGTTGAACACCGCGAAGAACAAGAAGATTACGACTTTGATACAGAAGATGAGCAACCTCAGCAGGAAGTTGATGAAGATGGCGAAGAAGAGCAAGAAGATTACGACTTTGATACAGAAGATGAGCAACCTGAGCAGGAAGTTGATGAAGATGGCGAAGAAGAGCAAGAAGATTACGACTTTGAAGATGAAAATTCGACACTTGCCGATGATATTGGTGACATCAAGGGGCTTTCAGGTGTAAAAATGCAATCAACTCAATCACTTTCGCAAACTCAAACACAGGAAGAGAATGGTTACGATTTTGATGAAGATGACAATGATTTAGATGAAGACAACATCGCACAAGTAGAAAATGATAGTAGCGATGAAAACTTCGAGGAGACAAGTGACGAGGAGGAATACGATTTTGATGAAGATTTTGACGATGAGATTGCACTTGAAGAAGACGAGCCAACCTCCAATATTCCAGAGGCAATTCCAACAGCAAGTAAAATTGCACAAATGATTAACTCCAAAAAAGATGTAATGCAGGCGAAAACTCCTAAAATTAATAAAGTGCAACCAAAGCAAAAAAAAACATTTGGTAATCATATCGACCTTCACCGCACGAAAATTTCACTCCTTGCGATACTAATTATAATTTCGGTATTGTGGGTTTATGCAAGTCAAATTGGTGTTACAACCAAATCCATTCCAACATTCAAAGACGGCATTATTAAAGTTATTAAAGCAGATGGCGTTCAAATGCAATATACCGTTCGTGAAAAGCTAATTTTTCACGATGCCAAAACGCAAATAACCCTGAATGACCTAACGAAAATGGAAATTGACGGAACGATTTCCCTTGCTTCTGGCTTGTTTTCAAACATTCAACATCGTCTTAACAATTCAACCCTCAACATTGCAGACGCAACAATTAAGCTGACAAGCACGCAGAATATTAACATTTTAAATACAATAACAGAACTTGTGAACCGTGAATTTGCGCAAATGTTTAAAGGCGTTTCAATTATAGATACCAATGTTATTGTTGCAGATTCACAAGGAAAGCCCGTGGTGAATTTGATAATTAAAAAGCTGGATTTTGTAAATACGCCACAGAAATCGACAATCACCGGAACGATTTTGACAAACTCTAAACCAATTTCCGTGAATTATTCTTATACACCAAACGGGGATTTGCTTGATGCAACGCTGAAATCTTCTGCTTTTAATTTTAATATTAACGGCACTCAAAAGACATTTGGCACTGCAACGAAGGATTCTCAAACCAAGGGCAAGGTTGAATTTGTTGTGAAAGATGTTGAAGAATTTGTAAAAATTTTTGGGGGAAATGAAAAAATTACAAACGCACTTGCTCAACTTCCACAGGCAACAATGCAAGCAGATATTGATTATTCGTCTTTGAATCACGAGCTTAATATTACAAATGGCAAGTTGAGTATTTTGAATTCTGTTGGAACATTTTCACTCAAAACCACACCGGACACCTACCAAGCGGTGGTTGATTTTGACAATATTTCTGTCACTGAAATTTTGGAGCGTATTATGGCGAAACTGGCACAGACCCAACAAAAACCAGATTTAAAAACAACCAAGATACTCAATGCCAAGCCCGAAAAAAAGACTGAGGCAAGACCAGAGACAAGCAAAGTCAAAACACAAGGAAATGTGAATAAAAAGCACGAACTTGGCGTGTTTGATATCATAAACCCAGCAAAGCCAATTGAAATTGCCGTTTCATTGAAGAATATTTCAGCAAAAAGCGAGAATTTACTCACAAACATGAACGCAAATATTATTATTACACGCAACAAACTTGAAATGAAAAATCTTCAAGTTGAAGTTGGTAACAATATTCGTCTTGAAGCGGATGGCGTTGTAGGTGACATAAATTCCGTACCGTTTGGAGTGCTCAATGTTGCAATTACAGGCAGTGGGAATTATAAAAATTTTATAACAAAAACGGTTGAAATTCTGACGAAATTACAGATTTCAAAGGAAATTAAAGAAGAAACAAGCGTTATTAAATTCTCGACACTTCACAAGCAACCCTCAACAACCATAAACACAATTGAAATTGATATTCAAGACACCATCTCGCTGACAGCATCTACGCAGTTAACCGAAAATTTCACGGAAAACAACACGCCTTTCGTTTTTAAAAACATAACCATTTCAAACACAAACTTGAACAATTTGAAAATTGGTGGAATATCCATTCCACAAGGCTCGACTGTATTTCAAGATGTCATTAACAATAATGCTCAAAACACAAGCAGCACTTTGAACATCGTCAATTCTAAGCTTAGAGAGCTTACGATTAACCAAGCAACGATTACGAAGGAGACTCAAAAAGACTTAGTCTCGCACAAAATTGATATTAATACCACAGATTTTATCATTCAAAACTCCACCACAATAAACATTCAAAAATCCGTTCCGGAATTTCAGTCAACAACCATAATTCAAAATGTTTCCAACATGCAAAACTTTCAAAATATACTGCATGGAGTTTTTGAAAATAACACAATCCTTCTGCCATCGTTTGAAAAAATTGACGGCAAAATTTACTTAATAATGCTTCAAACGAAGATTTTCAATAAACCATTTGAAAGAATTGAAATTATAGGCAATCTTAATCAAGGCATTTTGGAAATTCCTGAAACTAAACTTGTTTCAAACGATGCCAACGACACAAAACCCCTTTCAGGCAAGTTTTCCGGCACAATTGATATTCGCCGCAGCGTGCCCGTTTTCAACCTTCAAGCGACATTTGTCAATGCTCCGATGGAAGAATTTAAAACAATTCTGCCATTCAACGCAAATGTTGGCGGAACAATTTTTGGCGGTGGATCCATCGAATTTAGTGGCACGACATACTCCGAATTGCTTGAAACATTAAAACTGAAAACAAAATTTGTTGTGCAGGATGCTTCAATTTCAAATTTAAACCTTGATTCCGTTGGTCAACATTTATTGAAAAGGCAGAACAATCTTGAATCTTTGAATCCGGAGTACATCAAAAACATGTTTGAGCAGGACGGAAAAACACGCGCAAATTTCATTTTCTCCCTAACGGGTGAATCAAAAAAGTTCTCGATAGAAGATTGCACAATTAAAACGGCTTATGCCGGTGGTGCGTGCTATGGAAATGTTACTGTTGGCAACAATAGCAAGGCTGCGGTTGAAATTATCGCAAAATTTGCCCTGCCTGCTCTTGATATTAACAACGGTTTGAAGGACATAATGAAGCTTTACATTTCCAGCAAAATTAAGCAAGAAGGCGAAACTTGTGAGATCACAAACGACTTTTCGCAGATTAATAAATATACAAGTTACCGCAAAACAACATTTTCATCGTAAAAAATATGACAAAAAAAACGCAAAATCCCGATAAAACCAACCCAACCCCGCAGGGCGAATCCACAAAAAATACACTTGAGCAAAATATACGTGAACTTGAAATTATTTCCAAGAAAATTGAAGGCGAAATTTCGATAAACGAAATTGTTTCAACCTACAAAACCGCCAGCGAAATAATTCAAAAGTGCAAAGCGGAAATTCAAAGTATTGAAAATGAGATTATCGAAATTAATGCACAAGCAAATTTGAAATAACATCATTATGAACATTGATATTTTGGGCTTTATCGCAGGCTCTTTCACAACATTTTGCTTCGTTCCACAGGTTTGGAAAACTATAAAAAGCAAAAGTACAAACGGAATTTCGTTGCTATACTTCATTTTTGTGACTATCGGCATTTTATTGTGGTTAATTTACGCCTTTTTGAAGAAGGATTTCGCATTGCTTTATGCGAATTTTTTCACGCTAATTTTTGCTTCAACGGTTTTGTTTTACAAACTGCGAAATGTAATCACGGGAAAAGAAAAGCCTTAATTTCCTCCATTTCTTTCCAAATTCTCTTCTTTTCTTTGTGAAGAAAAAGGATTTTTTCGAAATTTTGCTTGTTTTGAGCATTTTCCGAATCGATATCGTCCAACAAAAGTGAGTTATACAAAAGCTTATAATACGCCCCAATTTGCGAACTTTCCAATGGTGGAACAAGATTTTGACTTAAAATTTTGTCCATTGTTGAATCCTCCGAAAGATCGTCGCCTGCGAATATTTTCTCCACAATTGCACGAATTTCAGGCGTTTTGAACTTCATTTCAATGTCATATTCTTGCGTAATTTCCTGAATTGCGGTAAAATTTTGATATAAAAATGCCAGTGCCGTCGCCTCGTTTCGTGGAAAATCCTCGTTTTGAGTCTGAACTTCAATGATTTTTTTCTGTTTTTTCACGAATCGTGATTGGTAAATCTTGTTTTTGAAGAAATTTTCGTAGTGCGTTTGCACGGTTTTTGAAGTATTTTTTGCCAGCGTAACCTGAATATGTTTTTCAAGTTTAATCATTGACATTGGATTTTGCAGGTCAAGGTCGCGAGTCCACAAATTCCACGCATGTTCGTGAAGCAAAACTCGTTTTTGAGCAGCATTTTTCAACGATCCCGCACCATTTTTGAGCAAAAACTCATCAGGATCCTTCCCACCGTCAAGCACGATGAAGCTGAATGTTTTCTCCGAATTTGCCACTTCAAAAAGCATTTCTATCACTTTTTTTTGCGAAAGAATTCCGGCGTTATCACTGTCAAGACAGAAGGAAATTTCTTCAAAACGACTAGAAATCGCAAGCATGTGATCCTTCGTAAAGGCAGTTCCCATCTGGGCTACGGCGTTGTTTATGCCATCTCTATGAAATGCAATAACATCCATAAAACCCTCGCAAATTATCGCAAATTTTTCCTTCGTCTTCCTTGCGTTATGAAAATTATATAAAACTTGCGACTTCTTGAAAAGTTCCGTTTCTGGGGAATTTACATATTTCGCCGTGTCTTTTTCGCCGTTGAAAATTCGCCCAGAAAAGCCAATTGTTGCACCGGAATGGGAAAAAATCGGGAAAATTATGCGGTTATTGAAGCGGTCAATGTGACCATAATTCGTTTTGATGCAAAGTCCAGATTTTTCAATCTCCAACTCGCTAAATTTGCTATGCAATGCTTTTGAAAGCAGCGATTTTTCCACCCCGCCAAAGCCAATGTTAAAATCTGCAAGTGTCTCGCGCGAGATATTTCTTGACTGCAAATACGCCATCGCATTTTTGTTTTCACGCAGGTTTGTTTGCATAAATTCCATTGCGAATGTGAGAAGGTCAAGATTTTTCTTAATTGCCGCAGTTTTTTCTGCAGATTGCACCGTTTGCTGTGGCATTTCAACGCCAGCATAAAGGCAAAGTTCTTTAAGTGCATCAACAAATGTCATGGAAAGGTGGTCTTGCAAAAACGAAATGGCATCGCCAGAAGCATTGCAACCGAAACAGTGATAAGCACCGCGGTTGTCGTCGATGTTAAAAGACGGCGTTTTTTCCCCGTGAAATGGACACAAAGCAAGATAAGTTCCGCTTTTTTTGGTCACTTTTATATAGCGACCAAGCAGTTGCGAAAGCGTTATTTTGCTTTTCAGTTCACGAATAAAATACTCGTTCATTACTTATTTTGAAGCAATAATTGTTTCACCACCAACCATTGTTTGACCAAGTAAAACGGCAACTTTGTAGTTTTGCGGAACGAAAATGTCGACTCTTGAACCAAAGCGGATAATTCCGTAGCGTTCACCTCGTTGATAATTCGCACCTTGTGTTGCATAAGATACAATTCTGCGAGCGATTAACCCTGCAATTTGCGTTACTGCAAAAGTTTCACCATCTTCGTTTTTCAACATCAAAATGTTGCGTTCATTTTCTTTGCTAGATTTATCAATTGAAGCATTCAAAAACTTACCCGGAACATAGCAAACCTTTTCAATAGTTGCCTTTGCGGGAATTCTGTTTACATGCACATTGAAGACATTTAGGAAGATTGAAACCCTTGTAAATTTTTCTTCGGCAGAGTATCCAAGTTCTTCAGGAAGTGTTTCATTTTCAATCACGCCTGTAATTGTGCCATCAGCAGGGGAGACAAAAACGCCAGATTGCTGTGGTATTGCACGCTCGGGGTCTCTGAAAAAACACACACACCAAACCGTTATTACAAGGAAAATATTCCCAAGAAATGTTGATAGAGAATATGCAAATAGTGTTAAAATTATGCCGATTAATATGAAGATGTGACCCTCCTTGTGAGTGTTGCGAATGCCGTCCAAAACAAACATTACAGAGCCGCTTAGAAGTTTTTTCACAACCGCCATAACACCTTCAGTTTCTTTTTTTGGTTGAATTTGAGGCGAGCCTTTTTCAGACATAAAAACAAATAAATTACGACAAAGTATAATAATGGGAATTTTAGTTGTCAAGATTTTTGATTTTCTCATAAAATAAACTTCGTCGCAATGCTTCCTTTCTGGCTTTTATTTAGTAGAGTTATTGCATGTGCAAAGATTTTTCACTAATATATTTTTTCTTTTGTATTTTTTTGTTATACTGTAGTATTACAGTGATACAGTTTGCCAACTCAAAAGTGGATTTTAGGATCTTGATAAAAATAGTTTGCTTTTTGTTTTTTTGCAATTTCTATTTTATATAAAAAAACGGTATTGAACAAAACGGCAAACATGCTTGAAAACATTAGCTCTGAAAATCTTAAAAACCTTTCAAAGGCACAACTTGAACAACTGTGCAATGATGTGCGTCAATTTATTATTGAACAAGTTTCAAAAACTGGTGGGCATTTAGGTGCAAGCCTTGGCGTTATTGAACTAACAACCGCCCTTCACTATTGTTTCAATTCACCAAACGATTCCATTATTTGGGATATTGGTCACCAAAGCTACGCACACAAGATTCTGACAGGAAGAATGAAGGACTTCCACACAATTCGCTCATTTAGCGGACTTTCCGGCTTCACAAACCCAAAGGAATCAATACACGACCACTTCTTCGCCGGTCACAGTTCAACTTCCGTTTCCCTTGGAATTGGAATGTCATCTGCAAATAAACTTCAAAACAAAGAAAATTTCACAATTTCAATAATTGGCGATGGTGCAATTTCCGCAGGCATGGTTTTTGAAGCAATAAACAACATTGACCACGCAACCAAAAATTTCATAACAATACTTAACGATAACGACATGTCAATTTCCCCGCCAACCGGGGCAATAAGTCGGTATCTTCCCAAGCTTTACATGAGCAACGGCTATCAAAGCATAAAGGCAGTCAGCAAAAAGCTTCTTTCAAACTTCCCAAAGAAGTTTTTTGAACTATGCTCGCAAACTCAACGGGCATTTAAGGGAATTGTTGTTGGTGGAAATTTCTTTGAAGAGTTGGGCTATGAATACATTGGTCCTGTTGATGGTCACGACGTTAAAACCCTTGTGGAGATTCTGGAAATCATTAAAAAAAACGCAAAAAAACCTGTCTTGCTGCATATCATAACTAAAAAAGGCAAAGGTTACACACACGCCGAAAATGCCGATGACAAATACCACGGCGTTAAACCCTTTAATGTTGAAACTGGTAATCAATCAAGTTCACAAGGGGTTTCGCTTAGTAAGTATATCTCCAACCGCCTTGTTGAAATGGCAAGCGTTGATGAAAAAATTACCGCAATCACGCCTGCAATGAAGCAAGGTTCGGCACTTGAAAACTTCGCAAACAAATTTCCAAATCGCTTTTTTGATGTCGGAATTGCAGAGCAACACGCCGTAACATTTTCCGCAGGGCAATCAAAGGCAGGCTTAAAACCCTTTTGTTTCATCTATTCCACCTTCTTGCAACGGTCTTACGACCAAATAATTCACGATGTTGCCCTTCAAGAACTTCCCGTGCGTTTTATTATTGATAGGTCAGGATTAACAGGCGAAGATGGACCTACTCACCACGGAATTTTTGATGTTGCATTTTTGCG